>DAIQND010000159.1:0-5867 GCA_036788555.1 Solirubrobacteraceae bacterium
TCTTGAGCAACCACGGGATCAATCCCCTCGGCACCCCTGCCGGGAAAGCTTCATCAAAACTGCAGCAGAAACTGCAGTGACGCGCTCCCCCACCGCGCAGGCGCCGCCCGGGGGGAAGCGCGCAGGCTGTCGCCGCTGTGACCGCCGCGCGGAACGTTCCTTATACCCGGGTTATTAGGATCCTGTTAGGTTCGACAGCCGATGCGTGCCGAGATTGACATCGCGAGTCCCCCGGCCGGGGCTCACGTCGCGATAGGACCCGCCGTCACGCGGCGCTGGTCGCGGATGCGCGACAGGCCCGACTGGTTCGAGTTCCTGGTCCTGATCGCGTTCGCCGCGGTGTCGATGTGGGTCCTGGGCCTCGACGTCTTCCAGGCGGTCGCCCACGGCCGGGTGTGGACCGGAACCGACGGTGTCTTCATCGTCGACCAGATGCAGTACCTGGCCTGGATCCAGGCGGCGGCCCACCATCTGCTGGCCTCAAACCTGTTCGTGCTTCGCCCCACGCCCGCCGACTACTTCCAGCCCGCGGTGGTGATCTCGGCCGCGCTGGCGGCGATCGGTGTTCCCGCCTGGCTGTCGCTGCTGCTCTGGAAGCCGGTGGCGGTGGTGGCCGCCTTCTATGGCGTACGGGCCTACGCTCACCACAGCCTCGACGGGACCTGGCCACGCCGTGTCGCGCTCGTGCTGGGGCTGTTCTTCGGCTCGGTGACGATCATCTACGGCTCACCGGGAGTGCTCGGCGATCTGTTCCCGGCGTTCCTGTCCTGGGGCTACACGTTTGGCCTGCTGTCGATCGGGATGCTGCTGCTCGCGCTGGTTGCCTACGAGCGCGTACATCGCGAACCGCAGTCGCTGCGCAGCTGGGGGGTGTGGGTCGCCGGCGTGCTCGGCGCCGGCGCCAGCCTGCTTCACCCGTGGCAGGGGGAGATGTTGATCGTCCTCGTGGTCGGCACCGAGCTCCTGCTCTGGTGGCTTGACCGGGATGCGCCGCGACGGCTGACTCTGCCCGCGGTGACGGTGATCGTCACCGGTGCGCCGCTTCTCTACTACGAGATTCTCGGCCGCACCGACCTGTCCTGGAAGCTGGCTCGCGACGCCAGCAAGCACAGCTTCTCGCTGGGCACGATCGTGCTCGCGATCGTCCCGCTGCTGGTGCCCGCGCTGCTGGCCTATCGCGGCCGACCGCGAACGTTCCTGGTGGCGGCGACCCGGCTGTGGCCGGTCGCCGCGTTCGCGATCTACTTCGTCTCGGCGAGCAGCGTCAGCGCAACCCCGCTGCATGCATTCGAGGGGATCACCGTGCCCCTGTCGATCCTGGCGATCCAGGGCATCCGCCGGGTCGGGCTGACACGGCTGCGCTTCAGCGGGCTGCTGGTCGGGGCCGCGGTTCTGGCGGCCACGGTCCCCGCGATGGTCATCGAGCTGAGCGACGCCGAGGCGACGGTCAAGCCCAGCACCGGCAATCCCAACTTCATCGCCAAGGACGAGCAGAAGGCCCTGCACTACCTGGCCAAGGACAAGACGCCGGGCGGGGTGCTCACGCGCTTCTACCTGGGATCGGTGGTCCCGGCCGAGACAGGCCGCCGGACATTCGTCGGCGATTGCCTGTGGTCAGAGCCCGGCTGCACCCCCCGCGCGAAGCTGACCGAGATGATGTTCGACGGATCGGTACCCGTCGACCTGTCGCGCTGGCTGGTGCAGGAGGTCGGGGCTCGCTTCGTGTTGACGGACTGCCGGACTCGGCAGGACATGACGGCGATCCTCGCTCCGCTGACGCAGTCGGTCCACAGGTTTGGCTGCGCCGCGGTGTACACGCTGCGGCCGACCGTCGAGTCGCCGGCCGATCAGTTCTGAGGGCTGCCAGAATCCCCGCGCGATGCGGCTCTTCGCGCTTCGGGGCGCCACCAGCGTCGAGTCCAATACGCGTGAGTCGATTCTCGGCGCCACGGCGGCGCTGATGCAGGAGCTGATCGACCGCAACCAGCTCCCGCCCGAGCAGCTGGTCAGCTGTCTGTTCACGGCCACCGAGGACCTGAACGCCGAGTTCCCGGCGCTCGCGGCGCGCAACATCGGGTTGAATCGCGTACCGTTGATGTGCGCCCGCGAGGTCCCGGTTCCCGGCTCGCTGCCCCGGGTGATACGCGTCCTCGTGCACTACTACGCCGACGAGGATCACCAGCCCCGCCACGTGTATCTGGGCGAGGCGAAGGCGCTACGCGCCGACCTGGACTCAGCGCAATGAGCGATGCGGCCGGGGCTATACGCTAGGGCACGTGCCGATCGAGTTCGCAGAGCGGATCCGCCGGATTCCCGTCTACCCGGTCGCGTCGGGATACGACCTGGGGAGGGAGATGGCGATGCTGGCCTCAAACGAGTCATGCTTCGCGCCGCTGCCCGAGGTGGTCGAGGCGGCGCGGCGGGCGCTCACCGGCGCCAATCGCTACCCCGACCCCTCCTACTCCCAGCTGCGCCAGGCGCTGGCTGACCGATACGGGATGGCGCCGACGCGGATCGCGCTGGGCGCGGGATCGGCCGACATCCTGCTGGCCGCCGGCGAGGCACTGCTGGAGCCCGGTGCGGAGGTGGTATACGCCTGGCCGTCGTTCAGCGTTTATCCCCACCTCGCGGCGGCCGCCGGCGCCCGGGCGATCGAGGTCCCCCTGGACGCGGAGGACCGCCACGACCTCGACGCGATGGCGGCCGAGATCACGGTGGCGACCCGGCTGGTTGTGGTCTGCAACCCCAACAACCCAACCTCGACCGCGGTCGGTCTTGACCGGGTGGAGGCGTTCCTCCAGCGGGTCCCCGCCCACGTGTGCGTGATCCTCGACGAGGCCTACTGCGAGTTCTCGCTCGAGCTGGGGGACCCGTACGCGTCTGTCGAGCTGCTGGGCCGCCATCCGAACCTGGTTTTGTTGCGCACTTTCTCGAAGGTCTACGGGCTGGCGGCGCTGCGCGCCGGCTACGCGCTGTGCGGCTCAGATGAGTTTCGCGTGGCGGTCGATCAGGTTCGCCAGCCGTTCTGCGTGAGCGCCGTGGCGCAGGCGGCGGCCGCCGAAGCCCTCCGCCATCAGGACGAGGTCGAGCGCCGCGTCGCCCGCACGCTCGCAGCCAGGACGACGCTGCAGGACGACCTGAGGCGGCGGGGACTGTGGGTGGCGCAGTCCGACGCCAACTTCATCTGGCTGCGGCTGCCCGAGGGGGCGGACGAGTCAGAGGTCGCCGCGGGACTGGCGTCCCGCGGCGTGCTGGTCCGGGCCGGCAGGTCGCTGGGGCGCGAGGGAGCGCTGCGCGTGACCGTCGGTACAGAGCCCGAGAACGAGCGGTTCCTGGCGGCGCTGGAGGAGTCGCTGTAAGCGACCCCCTTGGCAGACCGCGCCGCCTCTGGTAGAACCTACGCCGTGAACCCAAGCAGCCGCACCCCTCGCACCTTCCGCGGCTGCTGGTACGCCTGGCGATTTAGCTAGGCGCTCGGCCCTGCCCAACCTCGCCCCGCGGCACAGATGCGGGCGCACCTGGAGGCCGAGCGCCGGAAATCCTCCGCCGCCCCGCGCGCGGCGGGCCGGCCAACGGCAGCGCGGGCGAGCGGACCCGACTTTTCTACAGTTCTCCAGACCTTCAGAAAGGACCTCAAGATGATCGCGACAGCACCCACGGTAGGAGAAGGGCAGTTCGCCACGCTGCCGTTCGGCTGGCGCGACCAGTTCACCGTGATCGCGGGGCCCTGCGCGGTCGAGTCCTACGAGCAGCTGCTGGAGACCGCGACGGCCGTCCAGCTTGCCGGGGCGACGATGCTCCGCGGCGGCGCCTATAAGCCCCGCAGCTCCCCCCGGGCTTTCCAGGGGCTCGGGGCCGAGGGACTGCGCGTGCTGGCGGAGGTGAAGGCGCAGACCGGCCTGCCCGTGGTCACGGAGCTGCTCGACGTTCGTGACATCGAGCGGGTGCTCGAGGTGGCCGACGTGCTTCAGATCGGGTCGCGCAACATGCACAATTACGCGCTGCTCAGCGAGGTCGGGCGGACGCGCCGCCCGGTGCTGATCAAGCGGGGCCTGTCGAGCACGCTCGATGAGCTGCTGCTGGCGTCTGAGTACGTGCTCCAGGAGGGCAATCCGGAGGTGATCCTGTGCGAGCGGGGAATCCGCACGTTCGAGACCGCCTATCGCTTCACGCTCGACCTGACGGCCGTGGCGGCGCTCAAGGAGCTGACCGAGCTCCCGGTGATCGTCGATCCCAGTCATGCCGCGGGGCGGCGTGAGCTGGTCGGCCCGCTGTCACTGGCCGCCGCCGCGGTGGGGGCGGATGGGCTGATCGTCGAGGTCCACCCCCGGCCGGAGGAGGCCGCGTGCGACGGTCGCCAGTCGCTGCGAGCGAGCGAGTTTGCCCGCTACATGGAGGGCGTGCGCGCGGCGGCCGCGCTCGGCGGAAGACGCCTGGCCTCCGAGCTGCGGGCGGCGGCTTAGTGCAGCAGCCGGCGACCGGAGCCAGCCAGCCGCCGACGCCGGTTGGCGCGCCGGATCCGGTCCGCGACCAGCGGATCGAGCGGATCGAGTCGCTGGTGGCGCCCAACCGGCTGCTCGACGAGCTGCCGCTCTCACGCGCGCAGGCCGACGTCGTCGTGGCGGGTCGCGCGCAGGTCCACGCGGTGCTCGACGGCGAGGATGACCGGCTGCTGGTGGTGGTGGGGCCGTGCAGCGTCCACGACGTCGAAGCGACCCTCGATTACGCGACCAGGCTGGCGGAGCGAGCCGCGTGGTGGAGGCAGGAGCTGCTCGTGGTGATGCGGGTCTACTTCGAGAAGCCGCGCACCTCGACGGGCTGGAAGGGGCTGATCAACGACCCGTTCCGCGACGGCTCTGGCGACGTCAACGCAGGGTTGCGGATCGCCCGTGAGGTACTGCTCGGAGTGCTGGCCCGCGGCCTGCCGGTGGGTTGCGAGTTCCTCGACCCGATCATGCCGCAGTACATCTCTGACGCAGTTTCGTGGGGAGCCATCGGCGCGCGCACGGTGGAGAGCCAGATCCACCGCCAGCTCGGCTCGGGGCTGTCGATGCCGGTCGGGTTCAAGAACCGCACGGACGGAAACCTGCAGGTGGCGGTGGATGCCGTGCGGGCGGCCGCGGTCCGCCATGCGTTCGCCGGCGTCGACGCCGACGGCACCCCGGCGATCCTCTACACCCGCGGCAACCGCGACTGCCACATCATCCTGCGCGGCGGCAAGCAGGGGCCAAACTACGCCGCCGAGGCGGTCGCCGGTGCGCTGAGCATGCTGCGCGCTGCAGGTCTGCCGGAGCGCGCGATGATCGATTTCTCCCATGGCAACAGCGGCAAGGACCCCGAACGCCAGCACGAGGTCGGCGCCGACGTCGGACGGCAGCTGGCGGCGGGCAACCGGGCGATCATCGGCGCGATGGTCGAGTCTTTCCTGGCCGGGGGGCGCCAGGATCTCGGCGCCGGCGAGCTCGTCTACGGGCAGTCGATCACCGACGCGTGTCTGGGCTGGGAGTCGACGGTCGTGCTGCTTGACACCCTGGCGGCCTCGGTCCGCGCCCGTCGCGGCGCCTGACCGCGTTGCCCGAGTCCAGGCTGGCAATCGCGGTGGTGGGGGTCGGGCTGATCGGCGGCTCGGTCGCGCTGGCGGCGCGCGAGCGCCTGGGCGCCCAGGTCGTCGGCTACGACGCCGGCGCGGGCGCGACGCACGCGGCGCTCGAACGCGGAGCGCTCGACGACGTCGCCGACACCATCCCGAAGGCCGTCGCCGGCGCCGACGCGGTGTTCGTCGCGGTCCCGGTCGGCCGCCTGCCGGAGGTGGTGGGGGAGGCATTGCGGGCTGCCCCGGCCGATTGCGTCGTGAGCGACGTCGGCTC
>DAIQND010000160.1:0-5864 GCA_036788555.1 Solirubrobacteraceae bacterium
ATCCAGCGCCGCGCGAAGAATGTCCGGAGCTCGGCGGCGAGCACCGTCGGGTCGGTGTATCCCGACCGATCGGGACACGGGACGAGCCGTTGATCGGAGGCGGAGAGGTCGGCGGAGGGGAGGACGGTCATCGGTCCATCTCCAGCGTGACCGCCGCGCGGGCTGCCGCCTGCGCCTCCGGCGGGCCCGCGCCGTGGCGGTGGAAGGCTGCGTCCGACGGCGGCAGCGGTGTCACTCCGCGGATCAGGTCCGCCGCCTTCTCGGCGAGCATCGCCACCGGAGCGTAGATGTTGCCGTTGGTGACATACGGCATCGCCGAGGCGTCGACCACCCTCAGGCCCTCCAGGCCATGCACGCGCATCGTCGCCGGATCGAGCACGGCCTCCTCGCCGGTCCCCATCTTGCACGTGCAGGAGGGGTGCAGCGCCGTCTCACCGTCGCGGGCGACCCAGTCGAGCACCTCCTCGTCGCTCTGGACCGAGGGGCCCGGGGAGATCTCCCCGTCGTTGTAGGGGTCGAACGCCGGCTGGCTGAGGATCCTGCGCGCGCAGCGCACCGCCTCCAGCCACTCCCGGCGATCCTGCTCGGTCGAGAGGTAGTTGAAGCGCAGCGCGGGATGCCTGCGGGGATCGGAGGAGGTGATCTTCACCGAGCCGCGCGCGTCGGAGTACATCGGCCCGACGTGGACCTGGTAGCCGTGGCCCTGGGGGGCGGAGCCGTCGTAGCGCACCGCGATCGGCAGGAAATGGAACATCAGGTTGGGATAAGCGACCTCGTCGTTGGAGCGAACGAACCCGCCCGACTCGAAGTGGTTGGTGGCGCCAGGCCCGTCGCGGAAGAGCAGCCACTGCAGGCCCACGAGCGGCCGGTTGCGAAGCTTCATCGCGGGGGCCACCGAGACCGGCAGCTTGGAGGCGTACTGGATGTAGACCTCGAGGTGGTCCTGCAGGTTCTCCCCGACGCCCGGCAGGTCATGGACCGCCCGCACCCCCACCGCCTCGAGCTCCCGCGCGTTCCCCACCCCGGAGAGCTGCAGCAACTGCGGGCTGTTGATCGACCCGCCGCAGAGGATCACCTCGCCCGCACGGATCACCTCACGCGCACCCCTTCCGCGCAGCCCGCCGCCGGTCCGGACCTCGACCCCGACCGCCCGGCCGCCCTCGATCACCACCCGCTCCACGAAGGCTCGGCAGCGCACCTCGAGGTTGGGCCGGGTCATCGCGGGGTGCAGGAACGCCCGCGCGGCACTCAGCCGGCGGCCGCGGAAGATCGTGCGGTCGAAGGCGGAGAAGCCCTCCTGGCGGTAGCCGTTGACATCGTCGGTGAGGGGATAGCCCGCCTGCTGGACCGCCTTGAAGAAGGCGCCGCACAGGGGATTGGTCGCGGGGCCGCGCTCGAGCTTCTGCGGGCCGTCGGCGCCGCGCCACTCGTCCGCCCCGGCCAGGCAGGTCTCGAGCTTCTTGAAGTACGGCAGGCAGTGCGCGTAGTCCCAACTCTCCATTCCCGGATCCGCGCCCCAGCGCTCGTAGTCGAGCGGATTGCCGCGCTGGAAGATCATGCCGTTGATCGAGCTCGACCCGCCGAGCACCTTGCCCCGGGCGTGATAGATGCGCCGATCGTGCATGAAGGGCTCCGGCTCGGACTCGTAGCGCCAGTCGTAGAAGCGATTGCCGATCGGGAAGGAGAGTGCGGCCGGCATGTGGATGTAGAGGTCCCACAGCGAGTCGTTGCGCCCCGCCTCGAGCACGAGGACGCGGGTCGAGCGGTCCTCGCTCAGCCGGGCGCCGAGGATCGATCCCGCGGCCCCGCCCCCCACGATCACGACGTCATAGCTCATTCCCGTCCCTCCCTCACGCTTGAACGACTGCGAACTCGCCGCCATACAGATATATTACGGATCGCTTCCTTCCGCGTGCTCCGATGACCTCCGCCGGCCCCCGCACCGCCACCTCGCGCCCACCCGGGTCGGTCCTGCTCGCGGACCGGGCCTATCAGGACCTGCGTGAGCAGATCGTCACGCTCGCGATCAGGCCCGGCCAACCCATCGACGAGGATCGCGTCGGCGCCGAGCTCGGCATGGGGCGCACCCCGGTGCGTGAGGCGATCAGGCGGCTCGCCCTCGAGCGGCTCGTCACCGTGTTCCCCCGGCGCGGCACCTTCGCGAGCGACATCAACATCACCGATCTGGCGCAGATCAGCGACGTCCGCGCGATCGTGGAGCCGCACGCGGCGCGGCGCGCCGCGGAGCGTCTCACGCCCGCGCGACGGGAGGAACTCGGCAGGCTGAGCGCGGAGCTCGAGCGCGGCTCCGGATCTCGAGACGAAGCGGCGCTCCTGGACCTCGACACCCGCGTGCACCGGTTCATCTACGCCTGCACGGAGAACACCTACCTCGCGGAGACGTGCAACCGGTACTTCAACCTGTCGCTGCGCATCTGGTACCTGGCGATGGACCGCCTGCCGGGGCTCTCCACTCACGTCGAAGAGCACCGGGAGCTCCTGGCGGCAATCGCCGCCGGGGACGCGGAGCGGGCCGCCGCGCTCCTCGGCGAGCACGTGCAGGCGTTCGAGCGGGCGCTGCGCGCTGCGCTCTGATCCCGCCCGGCGCGCCCGGAGACGGCGCTCAGGTCGGGACCGCCCCCCGCCCGGGCAGTCGCGAAACGACCGTTGACGCAGTTCGACAACTGATATATAACCTCGCCCGTGGCGACCCTGGACAGCCCTCCCGGTCCTCCCGCGAGGGACTCCGACACCCAGGAGCTCGCGGGCTTCGGCTACCGCCAGGAGCTCGACCGCTCGCTGAGCTCCTTCTCGTCCTTCGCTGCCGGGTTCAGCTACATCTCGATCCTCACCGGCGTCTTCGAGCTGTTCGGCTTCGGCTTTCTCAACGGGGGCCCTGCCGTGTGGTGGTCGTGGTTCGTCGTGTTCGCCGGTCAGATGGCCGTCGCCCTCTGCTTCGCCGAGATGGCCGGCCAATTCCCGCTGGCGGGCTCGGTGTACCAGTGGTCCAAGCGCATCGGCTCCGACGGGGTCTCGTGGATGACGGGCTGGATCCTCATCGTCGGCTCGATCGTCACCGTCGCCGCGGTGGCCGTCGCCTGGCAGGTCGTGCTGCCCCAGGTGAGCGTCCACCTTCAGTTCATCGGCTCCACGCCCGCGATCCGGGCCGCCAACGCCGGCTCCTACTCAACGCGCGACGGTGCGGAGAACGCGCTCATCCTGGGCGCGATCCTCGTCGTCTTCGCGACGATCATCAACCTGCTCGGGGTCCGGGTGATGGCGATGCTCAACAACATCGGGGTGATCGCTGAGCTGATCGGTTCCTCGGTGCTCGTCATCCTGCTCATCTTCCACTTCCACCGCGGCCTGGGGGTCGTCACCCAGACGCTCGGCACCGGCGCGGGCCACTCCTGGGGCTACTTCGGCGCCTTCCTGGTGGCGGGAATCATGAGCGCCTACGTGATGTACGGATTCGACACCGCGGGCACGCTCGCGGAGGAGACGAACGATCCCCGGCGCAAGGCGCCAATGGCGATCATCCGCGCCCTCGCGGCCGCCGCGTTCATCGGGGCGCTGCTCATCCTGTTCGCGCTCATGTCGGTGAAGAACATCCACGACAAGAACATCGGGGTGCTCGGCCTGCCCTACATCGTCAAGCAGGCCCTGGGCAACACGCTCGGCAACGTCTTCCTGATCGACTCGGCGCTCGCCATCACGGTGTGCACCCTCGCGGTGGTGACCGCCTGCATCCGCATGCTGTTCTCGATGGCGCGGGATGGCAGGCTGCCGTTCGGGCACCACATCGCCCGGGTCTCCGGCCGGCGGCGGGTGCCGATCGTGCCCGCGCTGCTCGTCGGAGGCCTCTCGCTCCTGCTGCTCGTCGTCAACGTCGGCAACCAGTCGGCGTTCCTCACGCTCACCTCGGTGGCGATCATCATGTTCTCCCTGCCGTACCTGGCGGTGACCGGCTCGATGCTCTACCGGCGCCTGCGTGGCGAATGGCCGCGGCCCGAGCACGGCCCGTACTTCAACCTCGGCCGCTGGGGGCTGCCGGTGAACCTGTTCGCGGTGCTCTACGGAGCGCTCACGGCATTCGAGATCGCGTGGCCGCGCGCCGCGGTGTACGGCACGAAGTGGTACTTCCGGTTCGGCGCCTACGAGTTCATCGGCGCGGTCGCCCTCATCGGCCTCGCGTACTACCTGTTCGTGCAGCGCCACAAGGGCGACGCGATCCTCGAGTCCCACCGGGCGGAGGTCGAGGAGCCGCTCGGGCGACGTCGCGCCCTGATCGACTCCGGGCGCAGCTCCGCGCCGGGGCGATCCTTCGCTCCCCGGCATGGCATCCTGCGCCGGTGACCGAGGAGCCGCTGCACTGGCGAAGCGCGCGAGCGATCGCCCGCGCGATCCGTGACCGGGAGCTGTCGGCACGTGAGGTGGTGACGGCGCACCTCGAGCGGATCGAGGAGGTCAACCCGCGCCTGAACGCGATCGTCACCCTGGACGGCGAGGGAGCGCTCGCCGCAGCCGACGAGGCCGACGCCCGCGCGGCCGGCGGGGACGCGCTCGGACCGCTGCACGGCCTGCCGGTCGCCGTCAAGGATCTCGAGGACACCGCCGGGATGCGCACGACGTACGGATCGCCGCTGTTCGCCGATCACGTCCCCGCCACCGACGCGCTGATGGTCTCCCGGCTGCGCGCCGCCGGAGCGATCGTCCTCGGCAAGACGAACACCCCGGAGTTCGGCGTCGGTTCGCACACGTTCAACGAGGTCTTCGGCGTCACCCGCAACCCGTGGGCGCGCGACCGGTCGGCCGGCGGCTCGAGCGGAGGTGCCGGCGCCGCGCTGGCCGCCGGGCTCGTGCCGCTCGCCGACGGCTCCGACCACGGGGGCTCGATCCGCAACCCGGCCTCGTTCAACAACGTCGTCGGCCTGCGCCCCACCCCCGAGCTCGTTCCCAGTGCCGGTCCCGGAGACGTGTGGGAGCCCGCCGCGGTCCTCGGCCCGATGGCCCGCAACGTGGCGGACCTCGCGCTCATGCTCGCGGGGATCGCCGGACCCGACCCCCGGGCGCCGCTCTCCCACGGCGATCCGGCGATGTTCCTCGCGCCCCCGGAGCCGAGCGCGCTGGCGGGACTGCGCATCGGCTGGTGGCCGGACGTCGGCGGCCTGCCGATCGAACCCGCGGTGGCGGAGGTGCTCTCGGGCGCGCGGGAGCGGTGGCTGGACTGCGGCGCCATGGTGGAGGAGATCTCGCCCGACGTCTCAGGCGCCGACAACGCCTTCGAAACCCTGCGCGCGCTCGGCTTCGCCCGGTCGTTCGCCGATCAGCTCCCACAGCTGCGGCAGCGCAGCAAGGCAACGCTTGTGTGGAACGTCGAGCGAGGGCTCGCGCTCGATGGTCCCGCGATCGCGCGCGCCCAGCGGGTGCGCGGCGAGATCTTCCGGCGGGTGGCCGATCTGCTGCAGCGCTACGAGCTGATCGTGGCGCCCTCCGCCCAGGTCGCGCCGTTCCCGGTCGAGTCCGAGTACCCGCGGGAGATCGCGGGGGTGACCATGGAGAGCTATCTGGCCTGGATGCGGGCGTGCACGCGCGTCACCGTCTGCTCCCATCCGGTGCTCGCCGTGCCGGCCGGATTCACGGCCGGCGGCCTGCCCGTGGGCATCCAGCTGATCGGCCGTTTCCGGGGGGACCGCGAGCTCCTCGCGCACGGTGCCGCGTGGGAGGCCACCACGGGCTTCGGCGCCCGCCGGCCTCCTGGTCTGTGACGGCGGCAAATCTTCGTCCGCGCGGGCGGACGTGCCTCAAGCATCGCTCGGGAACGTCCGATGGTGAACCGAACGAGGGATGCCCCGACCTCCCAC
>DAIQND010000161.1:0-5860 GCA_036788555.1 Solirubrobacteraceae bacterium
CAGGTCGCCGGCGATGAACCGGACCTCGTTGCACAGGCGGTTGACCTCGCGGGTGATCGCCTTGCACCTCGGTCCCGTGAGCCGCCCGTGCTCCTGGAAGAAGCCGCGCTCGCACTCGATCGTCCACAGCGCGTAGAGGTCGCGCACGAGGCTCAGCGCTGAGCGCAGCGACTCCTGCTCGCAGGCCTGGATCGCGCGGCAGAATGCCTCCAGGATGACTCGCTCGACGTGCGCCCGCGCCGCGTCCACCGCGTGGTTCTGCACGGCGCGGAACACCTCGAACGGATCATGGTCCTCGTCGAGACCGCGCCGGAAGCGCCGCGCGACTGAGGCCGTGACGTGTCCCTCGCGCCAGCGGAAGACCTCCAGCTGCTGCTCGGGGTCGAGCAGATCCCCGGTGTCGTCGCTGGTGGGCACGAAGTCGGCGATCACCTGTCCGATCTTGCGCGCGAACGATCGCTCCAGCACGGTCTCGACGGCCTGGCCGGCGACGAAGATCACGGTCTCACGGGGCGCGAGCTCGGCGAACTGGTCCTTGAAGTCGGTGAGCACCGCCTTGGCCACCAGCATCATCAGGACGGTGTTGTCGCCCTCGAAGGTGGTGAAGATGTCGGTGTCGGCCTTGAGCGCGGCGAACCGGTTGACGCTCATGTAGCCCGCTCCGCCGCAGCACTCGCGGCAGGTCTGGATCGTCTGGGTCGCGTGCCAGCTCGAGGTCGCCTTCAGCCCGGCCGCGAGCGTCTCGAGCTGGCGGCGCTCGCGCTCGGGCGGCTCAGGGGCGCTGAACACGGCATGGAACTTCTCGGTCAGCTCGGCCTGGGCGAAGTGCAAGGCGAAGGTCTTGGCCAGCAGCGGCATCAGTCGCCGCTGGTGAGGGCGGTAGTCGAGGATCGGGATCTCCTCCCCGTCAGGCGGCCCGAACTGCTTGCGGCGCAGCCCGTGCCGGACCGCGATCGTCAGCGCCGACTTCGAGGCGCTGACCGACGCGGCGGAGATGCAGACGCGTCCCTGGACCAGGGCTCCGATGGTGGTGAAGAACCGCCGGTTGGGGTTCTCGATCGAGCTGTGGTAGGTCCCGTCAGGGCGGACCTCGCCGTAGCGGTTGAGCAGCGCATCGCGCGGCACCCGCACGTGGTCGAACCACAGCCGCCCATTGTCGACGCCGTTCAGCCCCATCTTCTCCCCGCAGTCCTCGATCCGGACGCCCTCGCACGGATTGCCGTGCTCGTCACGGATCGGAACGACCAGGACATGGACGCCCCGGCACTCTCCTCCCACCATCAGCTGCGCGAACACCGCGGCCACCCGACCGTCACGGGCGGCGTTGCCGATGTACTCCTTGTGGGCGCCGTCGTTTGGCGTGTGCACGACGAACTCGCCGCTGTCGGGGTCGTAGGTGGCGGTGGTCGCAAGCGCCTGGACGTTCGAGCCGTGATCGGCCTCGGTCATCGCGAAGCACCCGCACAGGTCGAGGCTCGCCGTGGCCCTCAGATAGCGCTCGTGGTGGAGCCGGGTGCCGAGCTGCTGGACGGCTCCGCCCCACAGCCCGAACTGGACCCCGAACTTGACCAACAGCGACAGGTCTCCGAACGCGAGCGTCTCGAACGCGACCACGTTGGCCCCAGGGTCGCCCATCCCCCCGAACTCCTGCGGGAATCCCGGCGCGGTCATGTGCTCGTCGGCCAGCGTCCTGGCCCACTGGAAGACCTTCTCGCGGTACTCGTCGGTCGCGATCGCTACGGGGGATCTGAACTCGGGCCGCTTGAGCACCTCGCGGATCTGCCGGCGGCCGTCGGCGTAGCGGCCGTCGAGCACGCGAGCGAGTGAGCCCGGGTCAAAGCGCGCGCGGGATTCGGTGACCGTCACGGCTCGCGATCATATGCCGGTGACACGCGAGCGTCGCCAGTTCGCCGCGCCTCAGGACTTGACGTGCAGCGTGTGGCGGAGGTGGCGGAAGAACTTCCCCACGCGGCCGTGGAGTCGGCTCGCCAACCCGGTGGCGCCGAACAGAATCGCCACGCAGCCGACGAGCGTGATCAGGCCGACCAGCAGGTGCGGCCACCGGCGCTCGAGAAAGCGCCGGCCCGCCGCCAGCGTCTCGTCGGCGTGGTCGCCTGCGACGAGCAGCACGGCGAGGATCCCGATCAGCGGGAGGATGAAGCACAGGTTGAAGATGACGAGCAGCAGGAACACCTGGACGACGCCCAGCCCGGAGCCGACGAGCGCGGCGATCGCGGCGAAGTAGGGAAACGCGGTGGGAAGCTCGGCGGCGGTGATCGACGCCCCGAGCACGAGGCTCGAGCTCCGGCTCGAGCCGGCCGCGGGCAGGCCCCGGGCCACCAGGCGATGGCGTCGCCGCCATAGCCCCCAGGCGCCGACGAGCAACGTCACTCCCGCGACGATCTCGGCGGCATACCTGATCGTGCGCCGGATGTCGATGTCCGGGATCACGTGGCGCAGCAGCTGTCCGCCACCCAGGGCGATGATGGCGCCGCCCGCGAGGTTGACCAGGAATACCGCGAGCGTGAACTCGGCCGCGCGCGTGCGCCGATGCTCGCCCGAGGCCAGATACAGCGCCGGCGCGACCGTCGAGGGGTTCAGCGAATCGACCAAGCCGATCGTGATCATCAGCACCAGCAGCCGGAGCACGTGCCCATTTTTCCCGCTTCGCCTGGCCTGGAGGTATCCCGCGCGTCGCGATCAGGCGAAGTGCAGTTCCTCGCCCTCCTCGTCGGTCACCGGCTGCTCGCACGTGGGACACCACCAGCGCGCCTCCAGCGGCGTCCCGCAGACAGAATGCGTGAGCTCCCCGCCGGTGTTTCGCGCGCCCCAGCTGGCGAGCAGCCGCAGCACGCCGGCCAGCTCCTGGCCGGCGGAGCTGAGTTCATAGACGAACCGCGGCGGGCGCTCGGAGTAGGCGCGCGCCACCACCAGTGCATCACGTTCGAGCTGCCGGAGGCGCTGGGTGAGGATGTTGGGCGCGATCCCGGGGAGCTCCTGCTGGAGGTCGCCGAAACGCCTTGGCCCGTCGAGGAGCACGGCGATCACCAGCAGCGTCCAGCGGTCGCCGACCGTCTCGAGCGCGTTGGCCAGCGCAGCGTGGGGGGGTTGGCGCGGTTCGACACCCATCTAGGGCTCTGATCGTAGGCGGCCGTACAAGCTGGTACATTGCGACTTGCAATTTGCAAGTAATTGCTCGGCGCGCGGCCGGTGCGTGACGGGCTGAAGGGCCTGAGAAACCGGCGCGCGGGCGGTGCGCGACGGGCTGAAGGGCCTGAGAAGCGAGGTGGATTGGATGTCGGTACTGGAGCAGGTAGAGGAATCACTGCAAGCGGTGGCCGGCCACGCCGGTCCGGCGGTGGTCGGAATCGGCCGGGGCTGGGGGACCGGCTCGGGAGTTGTGTTCGCGCCCGGGAAGGTCCTGACCAACGCGCATGCGGTACCTCACCAGGATCAGGAGGTGACGGTCTCCTTCGTCGATGGCCGCCGTGAGAGCGGCCGGGTTCCGGCGTCGGACCCCGACCTCGACCTGGCGGTGATCGACGTCGAGACGGCGGAGGTCGAGCCTGTCGAGTGGGGCGACGGCGAGGAGGTGCCGATCGGCCGCGTCGTGCTGGCGCTTGCCAACCCCGGCGGCCGGGGCCTCCGGGTTACCCCCGGATTTGTCGCCTCGGCGGCGCGGAGCTTCCGTGGCCCGCGGGGAAGGCGGGTCACCGGCGCGATCGAGCACACGGCGCCGCTCCCGCGTGGATCCTCAGGGGGACCGCTGCTTGACGCCGGCGGGCGGCTGATCGGGATCAATAGCGTGCGGGTCGACCCGGGGCTGATCCTGGCGATCCCAGCCGATGCAACCGTCCGCGAGCGGGTGGAGGGGCTGGCCCGCGGCGAACGACCGCAACCGGCCAGGCTGGGCGTCGCGGTGGCTCCGCCGCGGGTGGCGCGGCGCCTGCGCCGGGCGGTCGGGCTGCCCGAGCGCGACGGGATCCTCGTCCGCGCCGTCGAGGGCGCAAGCCCGGCCGAGCGGGCCGGGCTCGAGCGTGGCGATTTGATCGTCGCCGCCGACGGGCAGGAGCTCGGGCGCATCGACGCCCTCTACCAGGCGCTGGATGCTGCTCGGCCTGGGGGACAGCTCGAGCTGACCGTCGTCCGGGGCGCCGACGAGCGCACGATCGCCGTCACCTTCTAGACCCGGGAGCCCGAGATGGAGACGACGCTTATCCCCGAAGAGCACGAGAGCGAGGAGGCTGCGCTGGACGCCTACTCCAAGGTCGTGGTGGGCGTGGCCGAGCGCGTCTCGCGCTCGGTTGGCAGCCTGCGCGTGATGCGCCGGGGCCGGGGCGGGCGCGTGCCCGCTGGAGCCGGCAGCGCCGTGGCGCTGACTCCGGACGGCTTCATGCTGAGCTCGGCGCACGTCGTCAGCGGTCCGGGGCGTGGTGGTCGGGTGGCGTTCATCGATGGCCGCGAGCTCAGCTTCAGCGTCGTCGGCCTGGACCGGCTCTCGGACCTGGCGGTGCTGCGGGTCGACGGCGATGGCCTCGCGGCGGGTGAGCTGGGCGACGCGGAGCGGCTGCGCGTGGGTCAGCTGGTGGTGGCCATCGGCAACCCGCACGGATTCGCCGGGTCGGTGACCGCGGGCGTCGTCTCGGCCCTGGGTCGCTCGTTGCCGGCGCGCTCGGGGCGGACGGTCCGCTTCATCGACAACGTCATCCAGACCGATGCCGCGCTCAACCCCGGCAACTCGGGAGGCGCGCTGGTGGACGGCCGGGGTCGGGTCGTGGGGATCAACACCGCGGTGGCCGGCGTTGGCCTGGGACTGGCGGTGCCGATCAACACCGCCACCCGCCAGATCATCGGCGCCCTGATGCGGGAGGGGCGGGTGCGCCGCGCCTACATCGGGGTCGCGGGTGGGCCGCGGCCGCTGCCGCCGCAGGCGCGTGTGCGCCTGGGTCGGGCGGCCGGATTCGAGGTGGTGGAGGTGGCCGAGGGCGGTCCGGCCGAGCGCGCGGGTCTGCGAGCGGAGGATCTGATCGTCGAGCTGGGCGGCCAGGCGGTGCAGCGCGCCGACGACGTGCAGCGGCTGATGAACCAGGCGGCGATCGGTCGCCCGCTCGCAGTCAGCGTGCTGCGAGGCGATCGCTGGCTTGAGTTGGAGCTGCATCCTGCCGAACTGATCGAGTGATGCCTCTGGAAGCGCTGCCGGACTGGCCGATGCACCGGATGAGTAGCTACACTCGGGCTAGCGCCGAGCGGGGCGTTGCTCACTGCGCCCGCGCGCCCGGTGCGCGAGTACTGACCCACCGACGGGAAGCAACGACATGGCCCGTGGAGATGTCCGGATCGCTGTGACGCTCGCATGCGAAGTCTGCAAGCGCCGGAACTACCAAACCAACAAGAGCAAGCGCAACGATCCCGAGCGGATCCAGCTGCGCAAATACTGCCGGTGGTGCCGCCAGCACACCGATCACCGCGAGACGCGGTGAGCTGACGGAGGAGCCGTGGCCCGCAACCGCAAACGCGCGAAGGAGCGACGGGCGCGCCGGCCTGACGGCGCGGGCCGGGCGCGGGCGGCCGCGGCCGCCGCCGAGGCGGCGCCCGACCCGCTCGAGCACGCCACGCCGGACGTCGAGCTGGCCGACGCCCAGATCGCGCTGGGCCGCGCTCGCTTCGACGAGGAGACTCCGGGCCAGGCGGAGCTTGAGCAGTTCGACGCCGAGCCGGAGTTCCCGCGCGAGACCGAAGTGATGCCCGAGGGCGGGGGCGGCAACGGGCGCGGGACCCCGCCACCGCCCGCGATCGCGCTGCGGCCGGGAGCGGGTGGAGGGATGCAGGGCCCGAGCGAAGGCGCGCACGCCGAGCCGCG
>DAIQND010000162.1:0-5853 GCA_036788555.1 Solirubrobacteraceae bacterium
AGCGGATGCTGACCACGTCGGCGCTCAGCCGCTTGGCCGCCAGCTCGAAGCTGGAGCTGGTCCGGGTGCTGGCTTCGTAGAACAGGTTGACGATCGTCCGGCCCCGCAGCGCGGGCACCTTCTTGATCTCACGACCCGCGACCTCGGCGAACGACTCGGCGGTGTCCAGGATGCGCTCGATGCCGGCCCGATCCAGGTCCTCGATCGTCAGCAGATGCGGCCCGATCCGGGATCTCATGCCACCGCCCTGCGGTGCTCGGCGGCGGGGCCGATCGTCACCTCGTCACGGCCGTCGATCTCCTTGACCCGGACGTTCACGCGCTGCTTTTGGGAAGTCGGCAGGTTCTTGCCGACGTAGTCGGGACGGATCGGCAGCTCACGGTGGCCGCGGTCGACCAGCACCGCGAGCTGAACGCGGGCGGGGCGGCCGTAATCGAACACCTCGTCGATCGCGGCTCGCACGGTGCGGCCGGTGTAGAGCACGTCATCGACGATCACGATCGTGCGCGGGGGCGGGCCCTGGATGTCGAAGTCGAGCTGGGTCGCGTGGACGATCGGCGATGCCGGACCGACCGCCCGGGTCGTCAGGTCGTCGCGGTAGAACGAGATGTCGACGAAGCCGAGCGGGACCGCAGTGTCGAGGAGCTCACCGACCAGCGCGTGCAACCGCTGAGCGAGCGCCGCCCCGCGACGGTGGATGCCGACCAGCGCGATCTCCCCGGCGGGATTCTTCTCGACGATCTGGTGCGCGATCCGCACCAGCGTGCGGCGCATGTCGTGGTGGTCGAGGACGACCGTGGCGTCTGGCACCAAGGACCTGCTCCTTCCTGGCCTCACGGGACCGGGTTAAAGGAAGCGACTGCGCTTCGCAGCCTACCAGCGGGGTCGGCGGGAACTACGCCTCCGCATGGCGGCGGTACAGAACGTGCGTACGGCCGGCGTAGACGATGTCGCGGTCAAAGACGAAGCCCGCCTTCTCCATCACGCGGCGGGACGCGAGGTTATGAGGGAGCGTGAAGGCGATGAGCTCATGCAGCTCGAGCGCGCCGAAGGCGACGTCGACCGCGGCGCGCGCCATCTCGGTCGCCAGGCCCTGTCCCCAGCGGTCCGGGTGAATCGCCCACGCCGCCTCGACCTGATTGAAGCCGACCACGTAGGTCCATTGAAGCCCACCCCAACCCACGGCCTCACCGGTGTCGCGGTCGCGCAGCAGCCACAACCCGAAGCCGTAGCGCGCCCAGTGCCGCTCCTTTTCGGCCGTGTTGTCCGCCACCTCGCGTTCGCTCGGCGCCCCCCGCAGCCACAACCAGCTGGCCACGCGGGGATCACGCAGCAGGCGCGCCACCTCGGGGACATGCTCCATCCGCAGCCTTTCGCAGACCAGGCGTTCGGTCTGGACCCACTCGATGCTGGAGACGGGCTTCATCGGGCGGGGTGGCTGACCGGCTCGGCGGCCAGGTCCGCCACCGGGTCCTGCGCCGGCCGGCGCTCACTCCAGCGAACGAGCCTGGGAGCGCCCCGCTCCGCAAACGGGATCTCGATCGTGTCGAAGTCGCGGGGCAGCACCGTGGCATCGAACACCGCTCGCGCCTCGTCGCGCAGCAGCGCCGGCGGATAGCGACTGGAGAAGTGCGTCAGCGCCAGCATCACGACGTTGGCGTCGCGCGCCAGCCTCGCCGCCTGCGCCGCGGTCGAGTGCTGCGTGTCCGCAGCGCGTTCGAGCTCCTCCTCGGCGAACGTCGCCTCGTGGATCAGCAGGTCGGACTGGTGCGCCGCGATCTGCAGCGTTTCCGACGGCGCCGTATCGCCGGAGATCACCAGCTTGCGTCCCGGGCGCGGCGCGCCCAGCACCTCCGCCGGCGAGACGCCCCTGACCGTCTCTCCGCGCTGGACTCGCCCGAACTCAGGCCCCGGCGTCAGGCCGAGTTCGACCGCCGCCCGCGGGTCGAACTGACCCGGGCGCTCCTCCTCGTAGAGCACGTAGCCGAACGCGCGCACGCGGTGGGCCACGGGGACCGGCGCGAGACTGTATCCGTCTCGCTCCAGCACATCGCCTGGGGTCAGCTCCACAAGCTCCAGCGGGTACTTCACGCGTCCCGCAGCCCGCAGGCCGAGGTCGACCAGCTCGCGCAGGCCGGGCGGCCCGTAGATCGCCAGCGGCCGCTCGCGCCCACGCAGGTCGAATGTCTTCAGCAGGCCCGGCAAACCCAGCCAGTGGTCGGCGTGGAAGTGGGTGAGGAACACCGCGTCGAGGTCTGTCAGCCCGACCGAGCGCACGAGCTGGCGCTGGGTCCCCTCCCCGCAGTCGAAGAGCAGCCGCTCACCGCCGCGGCGCACCAGCAGCGCCGGCAGCCCGCGCGCGGCGGTGGGAATCGATCCGCCGGTGCCGGCGAAGAACACCCAGAGGTCCATGCGCCTCAGTCTGTCAGTCGAGCTCGATCAGCTCGAAGCTGAGCCTGCCGTTCTGCGCCCGCCCGAGCCCCATCGTGTGGTGCGGGGCGCGCCGGCGCTCGGTCGGGCTGCCGGGGTTGAGGATCTGAAAGCCGTCCGGCGCGGCTTCGTGCAGCGGCATGTGCGAGTGGCCGAAGATGACCGCATCGGCTTGCGGTAACCTCGCGTGCAGGCGCTCGAGCCGGCCGCGGGCCGGGCCGGCGTCATGGATGACGGCGATCGTGGCGCCGTCGGCGTCGAGCTGTGCCGTGGCGGGCAGCGCCTGGCGCAACTCGAGCTCGTCGACGTTGCCGTGGACCGCCACCAGCCGCCGGCAGTAGGACTCCAGTTCCCGGAGGACCGTGAGGCGAATGAAGTCACCGGCGTGGATGACCAGGTCAGCCTCCACCAGCCGCCGCACGCAGCCGTCCGGAAGCCGGCGCAGGCCCTTCGGCAGGTGGGTGTCGGAGATGATCGCGACGTGCATCATTTGAGCTCGGTCAGAACACCTGTTCGGGTAGCCGAGCGCTAGGCTTGACCCTCCCGCGCCCGTAGCTCAGTGGATAGAGCGTCGCCCTCCGGAGGCGAAGGCCGCTGGTTCGAATCCAGCCGGGCGTGCTCTGCGCACCGCCAGTTTGGACCAAGGCCCCGCTGGCCGCAGACACGCTCCTCCCTGCCAAGATTCGGGTAGTCCAGCAGCCGGAACGCCTGACCGAGGAGAGGAGACCAGATGACCGAGACGTCTAGCCCGAGGTTGATCGCCGAGACCGTCGCCGCGCTGCCCGGGTCGGCGGCGGAACGGTTCGGGTCCAGGGTGGCGGCGCGCTACCGCTCCGGCGAGGAGTGGGCGGAGATGACCTACGAGGAGGCCGGGCGGGCGATCGAGGAGATCGCACTCGGGCTGATCGACCTCGGCCTGCAGGCGGGGGACCGCGTCTGCCTGCTCGCCAACACGCGGCTCGAGTGGGCGCTGTGCAGCTTCGGCATCTCGGCCGCGGGCGGTGTGGTGGTCCCGGTCTACCCGACCAACTCGCCCAACGAGTGCAAATGGGTGGCGGGTGACTCGGGGGCGCGGATCGCGATCTGCGAGGACGAGGGGCAGCGCAAGAAGTTCGAGCAGGTCCGCCATGACCTTCCCGAGCTCGAGCACCTGATCGGCATCGAGTCCGGCGCCGGGGACATCTCGCTCGAGGAGCTGCGGGCGCGCGGCTCGGGACGTGACGCCTCGGAGCTGGCCGAGCGCCAGGAGAACGTCAAGCCCGATGACTCCTACACGATCGTCTACACCTCCGGCACGACCGGGCCGCCCAAGGGCACGGTGCTGACGCACGGGAACGCGATGTTCGTCGGCCTGGTGGCCGAGGAGCTCGACTTCGTCACTGCGGACGAGACGATCTACCTGTATCTCCCGTTGGCTCACGTGTTCGCTCTGATCACGATGCTGGCCTCGTTTGACCAGGGGACGGCGCTGGTGTTCTTCGGAGGTGACACCAAGAAGATCCTCGAGGAGATCATCGGCGCCAAGCCGACCTACATACCGTCGGTGCCCCGAATCTTCGAGAAGATCTACGCCGCCGCGATCAAGATGCAGGAGCAGGCCAGCGAGGCGGACCAGGAGCGCTTCCGCCAGGCGATCAAGCTCGGGGTGGAGGTTCGCCGCCGCCGGGAGCGCGGGGAGTCGGTGCCCGAGGAGATGCAGGCGCAGTTCGAGCAGGCCGACGAGGAGATCTTCCAGCGCGTCCGTGACCTGTTCGGGGGACAGCTCCGCCTGGCGGTGAGCGGGGCCGCGCCGATCGCGCCGGAGATCCTGGAGTTCTTCTACGCCGCCGGGGTGCCCGTGATGGAGGGCTGGGGACTCACCGAGAGCACCGCGGTGGGGACCGTCGGCACGATGGAGGCGTTCAAGTTCGGGACCGTCGGCAAGGCGGTGCCGGGGGTCGAGATCCGGATCGCCGAGGAGGACGGGGAGATCCTGATGAAGGGCCCCAACATCTTCAAGGAGTACTGGAACAACCCGGAGGCGACGGCCGACACCTTGATCGACGGCTGGCTCCACACCGGCGACCTCGGCCAGCTCGACGACGAGGGTTACCTGACGATCACCGGCCGCAAGAAGGACATCATCATCACCGCCGGCGGCAAGAACCTCACCCCGTCTAACCTCGAGAACGACCTCAAGCAGTGCCGGTTCATCTCGCAGGCGGTGATGTACGGCGACCGCAAGCCGTTCCCGGTGGCGCTGATCACCTTGGATCCCGAGGAGATCCTCCCCTGGGCCAAGGAGCAGGGGCTACCGGAGGATCTCGGGCAGCTGGCCGAGGAGCAGCGGGTCCTCGAGCTCGTCGAGAGGGAGCTCGAACGGGCGAACTCCAACTACGCCCAGGTCGAGCAGGTCAAGAAGTTCAAGATCCTCGACCACGATCTGTCGATCGAGACCGGAGAGCTGACCCCGACGCTGAAGGTGAAGCGAAACGTCGTCTACGACCGCTACGAGGAGCTGTTCGAGTCTATGTACGGCTCGTGACGCGCTCCGGGCCGGGGGAGGGCGGCGAGGAGGTCACCTGGTTGCGGTGTCGGAATCCCCACGGCCCAGGACTACCCGCGGCGATGCGTGCCCGAATCGATCGACGGGTAAGAGAACGTAGATGAAGCTGCTGGCGGTGACGAGCGAGCCGATCTCCGCGGCCCGGCTGCGCGAGGTGCTGCCGGCCGGCGTGGATCCCGAGCAGGCGGAGGTGATGGTGGTCGTTCCCGCCCTGCAAGACAGCGGCATCCGCTTCTGGATGTCGGATGCCGACGAGGCGATCGCCAAGGCCGAGACCGTCCGCCGCGAGACGCTTGACCGGTTGGGCTCCGAAGGCGTCGCCGCGAGCGGCGACACCGGCGAGAGCAACCCGCTGGTCGCGATCCAGGACGCGCTGCAAAGCTTTCCCGCCGAGCGCATCGTGCTGTTCGTTCACGGCGCCGACGATCAGCTCTACCGCGAGGACCTCGACGTGGCCGAGGTCGAGGAGCGGTTCGGGGTGCCGGTGGACCGGGCGATCCTGTAAGCGCCGCTCCGCTCACCCCTCGCCGAGCCGCCGCAGCAGCAGGCGAGCGTTGGCCGGGGCATAGCTGTTCCAGTCGTTGTTGTAGTAGACGTAGACCGCTTCGGAGCGCCGCCAGCGGCCGATCCGCTGCGCCCACTCGGCGACCTCGGTGGCCGAGTAGTTGCCGGCCCGCCCGCGCGCCCCGTAGTGAAAGCGGACGAAGCGCCAGCCGGCGGTCGCCTCGTAGCTCTGAAACGGGCGGCTCGGGTGATCGCCGATGGTCAGCGCCACGCCGTGGGCGCGCAGCCGCCCCATCACCTCGGGAACGAACCAGCTTGGGTGGCGAAACTCGATTGTGTGCAGGCCCGCGGGCAGCAGGTGAAGCAGCCCGTCG
>DAIQND010000163.1:0-5849 GCA_036788555.1 Solirubrobacteraceae bacterium
CGCTCCCGGGAGGCCGATCGACTCGAACGTCTCGCTCACCGAGGCGCCGGGAGCCGCAGCCGCGGACACGGCCGGCTGTGGCAGGGAGGAGCGCGGGTCGCCACGGAAGACGAGCGCCTCTCGCGGATCGATCCGCAGGCCGGCGTTGCTGCCGATCGAGAAGCGCCGGCGGTCGAAGATGCCCGTGAGCGTCAGCTCGTCACCCAGCGCCACCGCGTGGTCGTAGCCGCGCCCGTGGAACGCGGCGTCGCGCACGAGGCCGCGCCAGACCGCGTCAGGGGCGTCGGGAGCGCACAGGGAGATGGCCGTGGAGCGCAGCATCACCTGGACCGCCTCCCCCTCGTTCAGAGCCTCCATGGGCGAACAGGTTAGCTCCGTGACCAGCCCCGCGTCGCGCGTCGGGATGAGGACCCGCGCGGGACCGCCGCCGGGCTCTCCGGGCGCGAGCAGCCGTCCGGCCAGCATCCCCGCGAGCCCGGTGAAGCGCGCGACGAACGGCGTGGCGGGACGGCGGTAGATCTCCTCCGGAGTGCCGCGCTGAACGAGCCGGCCGCGCTCCAGCACCCCGATCTCGTCACCGAGCGCGAACGCCTCGGCCTGGTCGTGCGTGATGTAGACGGCGGTGGCGGCATGCTCGCGCACGAGCGTGCCGATCTCGATCCGCAGGCGCTCCCGGAGGTTGGCGTCCAGCGAGCTGAGCGGCTCGTCGAACAGCAGCAGCCCCGGCCGCCCGACGAGCGCGCGGGCGAGCGCCACCCGCTGCTGCTCGCCCCCGGACAGTTCGTGTGGGTAGCGGGCCCGGTAGGCGTGCAGTCCGACGCGCGCGAGCATCTCGCTGCTGCGCCGGTCGGCCTCTCGCCGGTCGATGCGCCGCCGCCGCAGCGGGAACGCGACGTTCTCCCCGACGGTGAGGTGCGGCCACAGGGCGAAATCCTGGAACACCATCGCCAGGTCCCGGCGCTCCGGCGGGACGTGGCGGCCGGCGCCGGAGACGAGCTCGCCATTGATCCGGATCTCGCCCGCGCTCGGCTTCTCGATTCCGGCCAGACAGCGGATGAGGGTCGACTTGCCCGATCCCGACGGTCCCAGGAGCACCAGGAAGCGGGAGCGCCCGAGCTCCAGCGAGATCTCCTCGAGCGCCGCCACCGTCTCGTAGCGCTTGCCCAGACCGCACAGGGCGACCGCCGGGGGCTCCGGCGCGGGGAACGGCTCAGTCCCGCTCACGTCGCCGCTCCCACGTTCCGCCAGCCACGCGGCGTGAGCGTCCGGTAGAGGACGAGTACCGCGCCGGTGATCACAAGCGCTCCGATCACGGAGATCACCTCCATCGCGGTTCCGCCCGCGAAGTCGTAGGTCGACAGCCGGCGCTCGATCGCGACCGAGAGCGGGTACTGCCCGGGTGGATACAGCAGCTGCGAGATCGGCAGTTCCAGCAGCGTTCCGGCGAAGCAGTAGAGCCACACCCACACGATGAAGCGCGAGAGGACCGGCAGCCCGATCCGTCGCCACGCCTGCGGTCCGCTCGCCCCATGGGTGCGTCCGGAGGTGAGCAGCGTCTCGTGCAGCTGGGCGAGCGGCCCGATCAGGATGCGCGAGTTGTTCGGCAGGGCGCCCGCCACGTAGGCGACCGCCAGCAGCGCGGTCGTCCCGTACAACGCGATCCCGAGCGAGTGCGCCACCGGCAGGTTGTAGATGAGGATGTACCCGGCGGCCATCACGATCGAGGGCAGCGCCACCGCGCCGAGCAGCAGGAAGTCGAGCGTGGCCGCCACCGACCCGGCCGCGCGGCGGGTGAGCAGGCGCGCGACCGGAACCGAAAGCAGCATCACGACCGTCGCGACGATCACCGCCAGGCGCAGCGAGTAGAGCATCGGGGAGGTCATGTCGCCGGAGCTCAGCACGCGGGTGTAGTTGGAGAAGGTCAGGTGAAAGCCCGCGAACTGGTTGCCGAGGTTCTGGATGAGCGACGCGCTGATCGCCCCGAACACGGGCACGCCCAGGGCGATCGCGAAGAACAGCCCGGCGGCGCCACCGGCCAGCACCTGCCCGCGGGCAGAGAGGCGGTGGCGCACGTGGGGGCGGGTACGTCCGGACAGCACCTGATAGGAGCGGCCGCGCAGCGCGCGTCGCTGGGCGAGCAGCGCGACCAGCGAGAGCGCGACGAGCGTGCAGCCGATCGCCGCCGCCAGCGGGAAGCTGATCGGTTCGTTGTCGACGGCGTTGTAGAGCGCGAACGTCGAGACCGGGAAGTGGGCGTCGAAGGCGAGCGTCGAGGCCACGCCGAAGTCGCTGATCGACTCCGCGAAGACGATCGCCAGCGAGCTCCAGATCGCGGGGGCGATGATCGGCAGAACGGTGCGCAGCGCACGGACCCGGCCCGCGCCGAGGGTGCGGGCGGCCTGTTCGAAGCTCGAGCCCAGCCCGGGTAGCGCCGCGGAGATCGCCAGATAGGCGAACGGAACCCCCTTGATGCCGTCCACGCCGATCACGCCGCCCGGGCCATAGAGCAGCGTCCGCAGCACGCCGGCGTTGATCCCGGCGAGAGCGAGGACGCCCGCCGGTTCGAACAGACGCTCCCAGCCGAGCGCCACCAGGTAGCTGGGCGCGAGCAGGAGCGCCCAGATCCCGAAGGTGTAGAGGCGCCGGCCGACGACGTCGGTGCGGTGCACGAGCAGAGCGAGCGGCAGCGCGCAGCCGACCGCCACCAGTGCTGATCCGACGCCGACGAGCGCGGTGTTCCCGAGCGCCTGCAGCGAGGGACCGCTGAGGGCGAGCGCGAACGGGTGCAGTGTGAACGCGGCGCTGCCCTGATCGAACAACCGCGGGCTGACCGAGACGAGCAGGAACGCGCCGATCGGCACCACGAGCAGCAGCCCGAGCACGATCGACATGAGCGCGGGAAGCCCGGGGCGCGGGTTCGTGCGCCCCACCCGCCCCCGCAGACGCGGGAGCGGGACGGCGGAGGGGCGAAGGGCCGTCATCGCGCGGGCGGGCGGGTCATCGGACGCTGCACGGTGGGGCTCAGCGAACGATGTTGTTCGTGAACCACGTGTCGAGCGTGCCCTCACGCGGTCCCCAGGTGTAGGGGTCGATCGTCTGGTGCGAGAGGCTCGTGAACGACGGCAGGGCCGACAGCGGCTTCGTCCCGGCCGCCGTCGGCCAGAACAGCGAGTCACCGGTCGGATCACCGGTCTGCATCTGATGCTGGCCGGCCGGGGAGAGGACGAAATCGATGAACTTCTGTGCCTCCGCACGCTCGGCGGCGGGCGCCTTGGCGTCGACGCCGATGCCGCCGGGGAGCACGGTCAGCTTCGGCAGATAGGCGACCTTCAGCTGGTGGGTGGTCAGGGCGGCGCCGATCGCCGCCGAGCTCTGGATGAGTCCGATGTCGATCTGTCCCGTCTGCAGGAGATGGATCGTGTCGCCGTTGGTCTGGGAGACCTTGAGCCCGTCCGCATGCAGCTTCTTGAGGTAGGACTCCCCGCCGCTCACCCCGCCCATCATGTTCATGATCCCGGCGATGCAGGGGTAGGTCGGGCCAGAGACCGCCGGATCGTTCATTCCGATCTTGCCCGCGTACTGCTTGGAGAGGAGCTGCTGCCAGCTCGTCGGCGCGTGCGTAATCGCCTTCGTGTTGTAGATCATGGTGCAGGCCATCGTCATACCGGTGGGCACGAAGCTCCGGTCGGCCGGAACCAGCGCGCGGCCCGCCGAATTCATCGCCGGGATCGTGAGGTGGCGCTGGAGCAGACCCTGGCGATCGAGGCTCGCAAACGCGGTCGCGCCGTCCACCCACAGCAGGCCCCACTGCGGATTGGCCCGCTCGGCCTGGATCCGGGCGAGCAGCGGCCCCGTGCTGTCATCGACGAGCTTGGTGGGGATCCCCGTCGCCTTCTGGAAGGCGGCCACCGTGTTGTGGTCGTACCCCTGCGCGGAGTACACGAGCAGTGTCTGGCGGCCGGCCGCGCCGCCGGCGGGGGACGTCGTGGCACCGCCGGCTCCCGTGGCCGCGGCCCGCGTCCCGGTGGCGCTGTGGTTGCCCGAGCTGCCGCACGCGGCGACAAGGACGGCGATCCCGAGCGCGATCAGGGCGCGAGGGATCCACTGCGGCTGCAAGCGCGACATCGAGGCACCTCCGGTTGGGTTGGCGACCGTTCCCGGTACCCCCGGACCGGTCGGTCCCCGCCAGTGTGTCGGCGGGGCTCCCCGCGCCCATGACCGGCCTGTGACCGGCAGATAAGCTCACTCTCATTGTCGTGAATGCCCGGTGAGCAGCGTGTGAACCGTGACGGTGACACCGTGCGGACCAGAGCGGGAGAGGGCCTGCACAACGACCGAGCGCGAGGCCCCGGGGGACCTCGCGCTCTGCCTAGGCGATGCGGTGTGCGGTGATCAGGCGGGCGCGCCGGCGACGACCGACGAGCTCCAGTCGATCACGGAGGTCGGCCGCACGACGTGCTTGCTCATCCCGAGATCCTTCGGCTCCAGGCCGAGCGCCAGCCCGAGCAGCTGGGGGAGGTGGAGCACCGGGAGGCCGAGCTCGCGCCCGACCTGACGCGCCGCCAGCGGCTGCTGCAGGTCAAGGTTGAGGTGGCACAGCGGGCACGGCACGACCAGGCAGTCGGCATCGGCGTCCATGGCATCACCGATGTGCCGGCCCGCCATCGTGAGCGAGGCCTCCATGTTCATGGTGATGATCGGGAAGCCACAGCACTTGTAGACCCCGGCGTAGTCGATCACCGTGCCGCCGAGGGCCTCGATCACCATCTGCATGTAGCGGTCGCGCGGGCGCTCCTCGGAGATCCCGACCCGGCTCTGGGGCCGCACGATGTAGCAGCCGTAGAACGGACCGACCTTCAGGCCCCGCAGTGGGCGCTTGACCTTGCGGGTGAGCGTGTCGAGCCCGATCTCCTCGACGAGCAGCCACAGGAGGTTCTTGTTGGTCAGGCCTTTCTCGTAGGACAGTCCCTCGTCGGCGAGGTTCTCGTTGATGTGGGCGCGGTACTCGCCGTTGGCGTCCAGCCGCTCCTGGCACTCCGACTGGGCGCCCTGGCAGGTGGAGCAGATGTTCATCATCAGGTCCGCGCCGGTCTGCTGGGCGAGCGCGAACGTGCGCGCGTTCAGCGAGTCGGCGAGCTCCTGGTTGTGTTCGGCGATGACGCCGGCGCCGGTGCAGCAGGCGCGATCGAGCTCGACGAGCTCGAGGTCGAGCAGGGGGGCGACCTTCGCCATCGAGCCATGCAGCTCAGGGGTGAAGCCGCGGCTCACGCACCCCGGCCAGTAGGCGACCTTCATGAGTTCTCACCTTCACTCGATTCCTGCGGTTCACCCGGCGCGGTCGCCGGGCCGCCGGCCTGTGGCGCGGCGTGGCCGGCACGCTCGGCGGGCGGCACGTCCGGCTCGTCCTCCTCGCCGACGACGTAGAGGTTGAGCTCGATCCGCTGCGGGCGGCCCTCGACCTTCGCGTACAGCCGTTTGACCGCGCCGAGCGCCGAGGAGTCGATCTTGTGGCCGAGCAGCGCCGTCTTGATGCTCACCTTGCCGCGGAGCACGGCGGGGACGATCGCGGGCAGGGACTTGAGCAGCACCCCGCCGGCCGACGGCGCGAACTTGCCGAACCACGAGTTGCCACCGAACGAGCGGGGCAGCAGTTCCGCCTCGTGCAGCAGGCCGTAGTCCCGCACGAGCGTCGTGAACGACTCCTCGTGGCGGTTGCCGTTGTTGCGGTCATCGATGTGGTAATCGCTGCCGGCCCGGCGGCGCAGGCGCATGATCTGGCTCATCGGCGCCACCTCCTTGGGGCAGGCGTCGATGCAGTTGAAGCAGTGGGTGCAGTCATACAGGCCGTG
>DAIQND010000164.1:0-5832 GCA_036788555.1 Solirubrobacteraceae bacterium
AGGGCCGGGCAGCCCCCGGCTTGGAAGGTTCGATTCCTTCGCCGCGTCGTGGCTGCAGGCAAACTGGGAGCGTGCGAGCGCGTTGCAGCCCGCCGAGCCCGTTGCCCAAGGCTTCTACACGCCTTTCTTGTTCTCCCGTGGTAGGGAGAGTGGCGCTTCGATCGAGAACCAGAAGTGATCCTCGAGCGCTTCCGCGGAAGCGCCTGACGCTGTTGCTTCTCGCACTTCACTGTCGGGGTGACAAACCGGGCACGCGGCTGCCGGACCCTCGAGCAGATAACCGCAGAAAAGACACTGCGAGCGCTCAGAAGCCATCACAGCAGAGTGTGGCAGCGGGTGAATAATGCACCGGGCGATGGAGCACAACCGCGCATCCCGTGACGAACTACGCGCAATCGCGCTCGCCTCCGTAGCCGAGGGCCGTCTCCCGCCCGAGGCGCCGCGGTACAGGCTGCGTCGGTGCGTCAGTGGTCCAGGCTTCGTCATGGCGACCGCCCACAGCGTGCGGCGGCTGAGGACGAACTGGGTGCTCGGGCTCTGTAGCGCCGCAGGCAGGGGAATCGTCAACTCGCGCAGGCTCTGGAGAAAGGTGCCGTGGAGCTTGCTGCGCCCGTTGATGACCCTGTTGAGCAGGATCAAAGCGATCCGGTTGCCGGTGAAGTCCGTAGTCGAGAGTCGGCGGGTCAGGGGGGTGCCGCAGTGCTCGAGGTAGTCGCTCCGCCGCATCGAAGCCGACTGCATAGCCCCCCAGCCAGGCGCCGACCCCGCGTACTGCCACCTCGTCGAGCTTCAGCCCCGTTCACCCGCGCGCGCAACGCGACGTCGGCGAGACGTACAATTTCACGCGAGAGATATGTTCGATCCAGGACTCGAGCGTGTACCGCCAGCAGCCGAGCGTGAAGAGCTCGCGCGCAGGCAGCGGGAGCTTGAAGCGGACGCGGAGCACCACCGAGAGGTTGAAGAGGCTCGCGCAGCACGTCACGGTGACGGCGGTGTCGGCGCCGCGATACGCCGGCTCCGTCGCGCCCTAAGCCGCCACCGCTGATTCAGACGCGTTCGGGCGTCCACGCGGAGAGCACGCCGGGCGTCCTCTCCTCGTTGCCCTCACCGCCGGTCATCCGAACGACGCGTAGCCCGTGGGACTCGTAGAAGCGACGTGCACGCTCGTTTGCTGGAGGACGACGAACCCGAGGATCTCGTCCTCCTCCCTGACCCAGGCCTCACGCTGTTCGAGGACACGCCCCGGACTAGACGACGTGGTCGTCGAGGGTGTGCAGCATCGGCAGGCATGTCAGGGTCGCGGACGGCCGCTGATACAGACCGGCGAATCGGGCGCGCGTCACCTCGCCGCCGGCTCCGGATCGCCGCTCGATGATTTTGGGCGAGTTACATCAACCATAATTGATGTAATGTCCTGATCGTGGACACGGTTCACGCGCCGGACCAGCCCCCGCGCTTTCTGCGCCTGGCCGGGCACCCCGTGCGCTGGCGACTGCTGATCCAGCTTGCCCATAGCGATCGGCGTGTCGGGGAGCTGTGCACGCTGCTCGGGCTGCCGCAGAACCTGGTCTCCTACCACCTCGCGAGACTCCGCGCCGCGGAGGTCGTCTCCCGCCGTCGCAGCTCGGCCGACGGCCGCGACTCCTACTACCGCCTCGAGCTCGACCGCTGCGGCGCGCTGCTCTCCGCCGCCGGTAGCGCCCTGCACCCTGGCCTCGCCCTGATCCCACGTACGCCGCACAGCAGCGACAGACCGAGCCAGACCGTGCGCGTGCTGTTCCTCTGCACCGGCAACAGCGCCCGCTCGCAGATGGCCGAGGCGCTTGCCGCGCACGCCGGGGCTGGATGGCTCGAAGCGCGCAGCGCAGGAAGTCACCCAAAGGCGCTCCACCCCAACGCCCTCCGCGCGATGCGCGCGCGGGGAATCGACATCGCGGATCAGCACTCAAAGCATCTGGAGGAGTTCGTCGCGCAGCGCTTCGACTACGTGATCACGCTGTGCGACCGGGTCCGCGAGCTCTGCCCGGAGTTCCGGGGTCGCGGCCGGGCGCCCCGGGGCCATGCCGCCCGGATCCATTGGAGCATCCCCGACCCCGCGCGCGAGGGAGAAACCGACGCCGAGAGCTATCCCGCGTTCGAGCGTGCGGCTCGGGAGCTTGAATCACGCATCGCCTTCCTGCTCGGGCGGATCGCGAGCGGGCGGCGCACCGCGGCTGATGCCTGAGGCCCGCGTCGCGCAGCGGCCCGCCGCCGCGGGGCCGTCGCTCCTGACGGTCGCCCGGGAGTGGACGCGGATCGGTATCACCGGGTTCGGCGGCCCGCCGGCACACATCGCGCTGCTGCGCGCGCTGGTCGTGGAGCGGACGGGCTGGATGGACGCCCGCGAGTTTCAGGACGCCAACGCCGCCTGCGGGCTGCTGCCGGGTCCCGCGTCGACCCAGCTCTCGATCCTCTGCGCGTATCGCGTCGCCGGGCCCGCCGGAGCGATAGTCGGCGGCCTCGGCTTCATCGTGCCGGCGGTCATGCTGATCCTGGCGCTGTCGGTCCTGTTCCTCGCGCATTCGCCGTCGCTGTGGGTGCGTGGCGCGGGGGCGGGCGCCGGAGCGGCGGTCGCGGCGGTCGCCGTGCGGGCGGCGCACGGGCTGATCGGGCCGAGCATCGAGCACGTTCATGAAAGCCGTGATCGCACCGTTCGCTGGATCCTCTACCTCGTCGCCGGGGCCGGCGCAGCCGCCCTCGTCGGCCCATACCTCGTGCTTGCGCTGCTCGGATCCGGGCTGCTCGAGCTGCTCCTCCAGCGAGGCGCCCGGCCGCCCGTGCCGTTGCTGGCGGCCATCGCTCCGGGAGCGATTTCGCTCGGCGGAATCGGCGCCCTGGCGTGGACTGCCTTCAAGGTCGGCGCCCTGTCATTCGGCGGTGGCTTCGTGATCATCCCCCTGATGCAGGGGGACGCCGTCCACGTCTACCACTGGATGGCGAACAGCCAGTTCCTGAACGCGGTGGCGCTCGGGCAGGTCACGCCCGGTCCGGTCGTCGCCACCGTGGCCGCGGTCGGATATGCCGCGCACGGCGTGGCGGGCGGCCTGCTGGCGGCGCTGGTCGCCTTCACCCCATCGTTCTCGTTCGTGCTGGTTGGCGGGCGGCGGTTCGAGGCGCTGCGCAACAACCGTAGCGCGCGGGCCTTCCTCGACGGCGCCGGGCCGGCAGCGATCGGCGCGATCCTCGGGGCCGCGATCCTGCTCGCCGGCGCCCTGCAGGAGGAGTGGCAATTCGCGCTCCTGGCCGTCGCCGCGCTTGCGCTCCTGGTCCTCAGGCGGGGGATCGTGGCGACGCTGGTGGCCACCGGGGTGGTGGGCGCCGTGGCCGCGCTCGCCGGCGCGCCGCTCCCGCACTGACGGCTCCCAATTCTGGATCGGTTCCAGGATCGGTCGCTAGACTGGGGCCACATCGGTGGTCGACTCCCTGGATAACGCTGAACTGCTCCGCCGGCATGGCGTGCAGGTCACCGCCCAGCGTCTGGCGGTTCTGGGGTCGGTCTGCGCCCTGCCGCACAGCACCGCGGCGGAGATCGCCGCGGCCGCTCGGTCGGAGATCGGCGCCGTCTCGCTGCAGGCGGTGTACGACGCGCTGGCGACCCTGACCGAGAAGGGCATCATCCGCCGGATTCAGCCAGCGGGCTCGCCGGCGCGCTACGAGGACCGAGTCGACGACAACCACCACCACCTGATCTGCCGGACCTGCAACCGGATGATCGACGTGGACTGCGCGGTCGGCGAGACGCCGTGCCTCACGGCTGCCCAGGACGCGGGGTACGCGATCGACGAAGCTGAGGTCATCTATTGGGGGCGCTGCCGCGACTGCGCGGCGTCACAGACAGCGATCAACACCAACCAGTGAGCCAGGAGGAACGGCGTGACCGACACCATGAGCGAAAGCGAAAACCCAGCGATCCCGTCCCCGACCGCCGAGCAGACTCGGCCCAAGACCAACCAGGACTGGTGGCCAAATCAGCCAAACCTGGACGTTCTGCACCACAACTCCCCACAGCCCACGCCGCTGGGCAAGGACTTCAGCTACCGGGAGGCGTTCAAGGGCCTCGACGTCGAGGCGGTCAAGCGCGACGTCTTCGAGCTCATGCACGACTCGCAGGACTGGTGGCCGGCCGACTGGGGGCACTACGGGCCGCTGTTCATCCGGATGTCGTGGCACGCCGCCGGGACCTACCGCATCGAGGATGGCCGCGGCGGAGGCGGAACCGGCGCCCAGCGCTTCGCCCCGCTCAACAGCTGGCCGGACAACGCCAGCCTCGACAAGGCGCGCCGGCTGCTGTGGCCGATCAAGCAGAAGTACGGCCGCAGGCTCTCCTGGGCCGACCTGATCATCTTCGCCGGCAACTGCGCGATGGAGTCGATGGGCTTCAGCACCTTCGGCTTCGGCTTCGGCCGCGAGGACATCTTCGAGCCCGAGGAGATCTTCTGGGGCTCCGAGGACACCTGGCTGGGCGACGAGCGCTACAGCGGCGACCGTGAGCTCGACAATCCTTTCGGCGCTGTCCAGATGGGCCTGATCTACGTCAACCCGGAGGGCCCCAACGGCAATCCCGACCCGATCGCGGCGGCCAAGGACGTGCGGGACACGTTCGCGAGGATGGCGATGAACGACGAGGAGACGGTGGCGCTGATCGTCGGCGGCCACACGTTCGGCAAGACCCATGGCGCCGTCGATCCCAAGTACATCGGCCCCGAGCCCGAGGCCGCCCCGATCGAGCAGCAGCTGCTCGGGTGGAAGAACAGCCACGGCAGCGGCGTCGGCGCCGAGGCGATGACCAGCGGCCTGGAGGGCGCGTGGACGAACGAGCCGACGAAGTGGGACAACGGGTTCCTGCACAACCTGCTCGAGTACGACTGGGAGCTGACCAAGAGCCCGGCCGGCGCCCACCAGTGGACCCCCAAGAACCCGGAGGCCCAGGACACGGTGCCCGACGCCCACGACCCGTCCAAGCGCCACGCGCCGATGATGCTCACAACCGACCTGTCGCTGAAGCTCGACCCGGTCTACGGGCCGATCGTCCGGCGCTTCTACGAGCATCCCGACGAGCTGTCCGACGCCTTCGCCCGGGCCTGGTACAAGCTCATCCACCGCGACATGGGCCCTGCCGACCGGCTGCTCGGCCCGTGGGTGGCGGAGCCGCAGATCTGGCAGGACCCGGTTCCCGAGATCGATCATCCGCTGATCGACGAGCGGGACGCGGCCGAGCTCAAGCAGAGGATCCTCGCGTCGGGGCTGTCGATCTCGCAGTTGGCTGGAACCGCCTGGGCGGCCGCGGCCAGCTTCCGCGGCACCGACAAGCGCGGGGGGGCCAACGGGGCGCGGCTCCGCCTGGCCCCGCAGAGGGATTGGGAGGTCAACAACCCGCCCGAGCTCGCCAGGGTGCTGGAGGCGCTCGAGCGGATCCAGTCCGAGTTCAACGATGCCCAGGCGGGCGGCAAGCGGGTCTCGCTCGCCGACCTGATCGTCCTCGGCGGCTGCGCCGCGGTCGAGCAGGCCGCCAAGAGCGCCGGCCACGAGGTCATGGTTCCTTTCACGCCGGGGCGCACCGACGCCTCCCAGGAGCAGACGGACGCCGACTCGTTCGCGGTGCTCGAGCCGAAGTTCGACGGGTTCCGCAACTACGTCCAGGCCGGACAGACGCTCTCGCCGGAGACCCTGCTCGTCGAGCGCGCCAACCTGCTGACGCTCACCGCTCCGGAGATGACCGCGCTGGTGGGGGGGATGCGGGCGCTGAATGCCAACTACAAGCAGTCCCGGCACGGCGTGTTCACCGACCGGCCC
>DAIQND010000165.1:0-5777 GCA_036788555.1 Solirubrobacteraceae bacterium
CCCAATACCGTAAACTTAACGTCTGGGGGTGGGGTTATTGTGGCGCTGTGCCTCGGGCTGGTCAGCGCAAGCCGCCGTCTGATTCGCGGTTGACCGATCACATCTCGGTTGGGGTGTTGACGCGGGTGTTCCCGCCTGAGCTGGTGGATGGTGTGGTGGCGGAGGCTGAGCGGCGGGAGCGTCGGCAGCGGCTGTTGCCGGCGCGGGTGGTCGTGTACTACGTGCTGGCGCTGGCGCTGTTTGCTGACGGTTCGTATGAGGAGGTGATGCGTCAGCTGGTCGAGGGGTTGGCGTGGGAGTCGGGTTGGCAGACCTCGTGGGAGGTGCCGAGCAAGGTTGCGATTTACAAGGCGCGCCAGCGGCTGGGTCGGGAGCCGCTTGAGCTGTTGTTTCGAGCGGTGGCGTCGCCGTTGGCCGGCGAGTCGACGCGTGGGGCGTTCTATCGGGGGTTGCGGCTGATGAGCCTGGATGGGACGTGTTTGGACGTGGCCGACACGCCGGAGAACGAGGCGGCGTTCGGTCGGCCGGGATCCTCGCGGCGGGAGGGCGGCGGCGCGTACCCGCAGTTGCGGCTGGTGGCGTTGGCGGAGTCGGGCACGCACGCGATCTGCGACGCGTCGCTCGGCCCCTACACGAGCTCTGAGCAGGCGCTCGCGGACCGGCTGTGGGGCTCGCTGGAGAAGGGGATGCTGTGTCTGGCGGACCGCAACTTCTATAGCTTCGAGCGCTTTCAGGAGGCCCAGGCCACCGGCGCGCAGCTGCTCTGGCGCGTGAGCTCGACGGTCGTCTTGCCACGCGAGCGGGCGCTGGAGGACGGCTCGTACCTGACGCATATCTCCAAGAGCAACCATGGCGCTCGGCGCCACGGCCCGCAGGCGCGCGTCGTCGAGTACCGGCTCGATGACCCCGCGCTGACAGAAGAGGAGCAGCGCTACCGGCTGATCACCACGATCCTTGACCCTGGCGATGCGCCGGCCAACGAGCTGGCGGCGCTGTACCCCCAGCGCTGGGAGTTCGAATCCGCCCTGGACGAGCTGAAGACCCACCAGCGCGGGCCGCGCGTAGTGCTGCGCTCAAAGCAGCCAGACGGCGTCTACCAAGAGGCCTACGGCCACCTGTGCACCCACTACGCGATCCGCCGCGTGATGCACGACGCCGCACTCCGCGCAGACCTCGTTCCCCACCGCTTATCGTTCGTTCGCAGCCTCCGCGCCGCCCGCCGCACCGCCCGCACCCAGCCGGGATTTTCCCCCCCACGCACTCGACGCCGCACATGACCAAGCGATCGCCGAGATCCTCGCCGAACCGCTCCCCGAGCGTCGCCTGCGCCGCAACCCGCGGGTCATCAAACGCAAGATGAGCAACTGGGGCGTCAAGCGCCCCGAGCACCGCAACCCGCCCAAGCCCACCAAGCGACCGAGCGAAGCCATCACCCTACTAGCCGCCTAAGTTTACGGTATTGGGGCTAGGGCGCCACGCCGGCTTGCGCGGCCAGCTCGGCGATCACGCGGGAGAGCTGGCTGCCCTGCCAGGCGACCGGCGACTTTCCCGGCTCGTCGCTCACGAGCCTCGCCTCCGGAATCGCCGCCGCGTACGCCTCCGCCAGCGCCCGCGGATGCCCGGGATCGGCCTCGTCGTTGGAGGCGACGACGGTCGCCGGCACGCCGATCGCCGATAGCTCCACGAGCTCTCCGAACGGCCGCGAGCGCGGCACCACCCGCAGCGCCTGCGCCACCGCCTCGGGGTGCTCGTGCAGCGACATCCGCTGGCGGATCACCGTCACCACCGTCTCCCGCCAGCGCTCGGGCACCCGCGGCGTGCCGTAGGCGCTCAGGAAGCCGCCGACCCCGCCCCGTTCGAGCCCGTCGGCCAGCGCATCCCATCGCGCCAGGCGCCGCGGGTCATCCTGCGTCGCCGGGTCATACCCAGGCGTTATGACTACCAGCCCCGCCACCCGCTCGGGCGCCCGCAGCGCCAGCCACAGCGCGGTGTGCGCGCCCATCGAGGCGCCGGCGAGGACGGCTCTCTCCAGCCCGGCGGCATCCAGCACCGCGACCAGGTCCTGGCCGAGCTCCTCGTAGGTGTAGGCGCCCGGTTCGGGCGCGGGAGACGAGCGGCCGTGTCCGCGGGCGTCGTAGGCCAGCAGGCGATGACCGCCGCGCTCGAGCGCCCGTGAGCCCATCACCACGTAGCGCCGGGTTGCGGTCAGTCCGTGCAGCAGCACGACCGGGGTCCCCGTGCCGGACTCGGCCACCGACAGCCGCGCTCCCGCCCGCTCGACCTGATGCTCGGTGTCGGCAGAAGTTGACGTAGGCGTCAGGTTAGCCATCGGAAGCCCGTCGCTACCATCGAGCTGTGGACGTTTCCGAGAGCACCTTCCAGTCGGCCGTCATCGAGCGTTCCCGGATGCTGCCGGTGGTGGTGGACTTCTGGGCTGAGTGGTGCGGCCCCTGCCGCCAGCTGGGTCCCGTGCTCGAGCGCGCCGCAGCGGCGCGGGCCGGGCAGCTCGAGCTGGTCAAGCTCGACGTCGACGCCAACCCGAGACTCGCGCGGACCTTCCAGATCCAGGGGATCCCGGCGGTCAAGGCGTTCCGCGACGGCCGCGTGGTCAGCGAGTTCGTCGGACTCCAGCCGCCGGTGGCGATCGACCGGTTCCTGGACGCGCTTTTGCCCTCCAGGGCCGACGCGCGGGTCCGTCGGGGTGACGAGGCGTCGCTGCGCGAGGCGCTCGAGCTCGAGCCGACGCGGGCCGACGCGGCGGTGCCGCTGGCCCGGATCCTGCTCGCGCGGGGCGAACGCGACGAGGCGCTGCGGGTCCTCCGGCGCGTTCCCGGCAGCTTCACGGCGGACGGCCTTGCCGCCCGGATCGAGCTCGAGCAGCGCGACGAACTCGATCTGAGCGAAGCCTTCGCGGCGCTCGACGGCGGCGAGCAGGAGCGCGGGCTCGAACTTCTGCTGGGCGCGCTGGGGGGTGCCGACGGCGCACGCGACGACCTGCGCCGGGTGATAGTCGGGATTCTGGAGGAGCTGGGGGCCGAGCATCCGCTGGCCCGCGAGTCCCGCCGAAAGCTGGCAGCCGCGCTCTACTGACGTCCTCCCCGCCCGCAAGAATTCACGTGTCGTTTGTGAAGATCCGGGTATCCAGAGGGAGAATGCTCATTCCCGGCGATACATTCAGCGCGTCTTATCCTGCCGTGCGGGAGTCGGTGCCTCGGGCCCGCGCCGCGGTCACCGACTTCGCCCGTGAAGCCGGGGCCCGCGACGCGCTGCTCGAGGCGATCCAGCTGGCGGCCTCCGAGGCGATCACCAACGCCGTGATGCACGCCTACGAGCACGCCGACCGAGGCGAGGTGCAGGTCAGCGCCTCATATATCGAGGACGAGCTGTGGCTGCTGATCGCCGATACCGGTCACGGAATGCGTCCCCGCGACAACAGCCCCGGGCTGGGACTTGGCCTGGCGCTGATCGCGCAGCTGGCAACCGAGTTTCAGATCCTCAGCCGCGGCTCGGGTGGCACCGAGCTGCGGATGCGCTTCAGCCTGGCTCCCGCCGGCTCAGAATCGGCCGCCAAGCTGCCGGGCGCCCCCGCCCGCTCGCATCCGGGCGCCCCCAGCCGCCCAGCGGCCCGTCTCCGCCAGCTGGCCTCCCGCTAACGCTCGGCGCTCGGGGAGCGGCGCGGGTCGCTCTCCCTCGCCTGTTCAGCCGCCTCGGCGAACTTCTCGACCACGAGATACTCGGGGTGTCGCTCCACCACATTCTCCACCTCCGGTCGCTCGTGGCCGGGAACCACGATGAACCGCTCGGCGTCTGCCCGCACTGACTCGTATTCGCGCACGCTCAGCTCGATCACCTCGGTGCAGCCGAGGCGGGCGCATTCGCAGCGGAAGCCGGCGGGCGCGTCCTCCTCCCCTGGCCACCGCCCGCGCTCGATCCCCTCGTTGATCTGCCGGAACACGGCCTCGTTGGCGCCCAGGCGGTTTTGGAGCTCGTCTGACATCGCTATGAGTGCTTGATCACTATTCCCTCGAGGATGAACGCGGCCCGTTCGGTCGAGTCGATCGCGTTCTCGAGCCGCTCGAAGATGTCCTTCCAGCGGATCACCACCATCGGATCCACTCCCACCTCAAACAGCGACGCGATCGCCTCACGCACGATCCGGTCCGCCTCGTTCTCCAGGCGGTGGACTTCGACGGTGTAGCGGCTGATGTCCTTGAATGCTCGCACCAACGGGATCGCTTTGACGATCTCGGCGGTGGCCGCCCGCAGCACGCCGGCCAGGCGTTGCGCCTGGACCATCGGCGCCTCGATCCGGTAGAGCCCGAGGTAATCCGCCACCTCCTCGGTGTAGTCGACGATGTCGTCGAGGGCGGACGCCAGCTGGAGGATGTCCTCACGGTCAATCGGTGCCGCCACCGCCTGGTTCAGCCGCTGGACGATCTCGTGGGTGAGCCGGTCGCCGTCGTGCTCGCAGCCGAGGATCTCCTGCGCCAGCCCGCGGCGCTCCGGATAGTCATCCAGCATCTCGTCGAGCAACCGCGCGGCTTGGTCGATATTGGCGCCCGCGCGCTCGAACAGCTCGAAGAAGTCTCGGTCGCTGCCGCGCAGGAAGTTTGCGATCGACGCTATCTCTGTGCTCCCAAAAGTCCTCATCGCCCGATCTCCACGGATCGGCCACCGCCGGGCGGCTGAGCTCCAGCATACGCCCAGCCGAGCCTCTAGCGCCAGGTTTCCTCAGATCCCAGCTTGAGCTGCTCAAGCGCGGCCTCCTCGCCCTCCTCGAGCGCCGCGACCCGCACCCCGAGCAGGCGGACCGGCCGTGGGGGGTCAAACCGTCGCAGGAGCTCGAGCGCCACCGGGCCCACCTGCGGCGCTGATCCCACCGGGTGATTCAGCGTGCGGGCCCGGGTGTGGGTCGAGAAATCATCGAGCCGCACCTTGATAGCCACGGTTCGGCCGCGGCGCCGCTGGCGCGCCAGGGCCGTGCACAGGGCGTCCACCAGCCCGCTGAGCACCGCCTCGAGCGCTCCGCGGTCGGCGATGTCCTGGTCGAAGGTCCGCTCGCGCGACTCCGAGATCACCTTGCGGGCCGGGCTCACCGGCGTCTCGTCCTCGAACCGCGCCCGGCGGCGCAGCTCGAGCCCGAATCTTGGCCCGAAGCTCGAGGTCAGGACCTCGGATCGGGCCCGCGCCAGCTCGCCAAGGTTGGTGATGCCCAGTACGCTCAGGCGCTCGACGGTCTTCGGTCCGATCCCCGGGAGCAGCCCGCAGGCGGCGCCCGCGAACCGGGCGCACGCCTGTTCTCGGCTGAGGACGACGAAGCCGCCCGGCTTCTCGGCGTCGGAGGCGACCTTCGCCACCAGCTTGTTCGGCCCCACGCCCACTGAGCAGCTGAGGCCGGTCGCGGTGGCGATCTCGCTCCGCAGGCGGCGCATCGCCGCCAGCGGCTGCTCGGTCGCGCTCAGATCGAGATAGGCCTCGTCGAGGCCCACCACCTCGACCGTCTCCGCCGCCGCGCGCACCCGGGCCATCACCGCGCCTGAGGCGCGCCGGTAGTAGTCGAAGTCCGGGGGCAGGAAAACGCCCTGAGGACACACCCGGCGCGCCCTGGCCGCCGGCATCGCCGACCCGACCCCGAACCGCCGCGCCTCATAGGAGGCGGTGGTGACCACCGCGCGCGGACCGCTGCCGGCGACGATCACCGGCAGACCCCGCAGCTCCGGCCGCCGCCGCAGCTCGACCGACACGTAGAACGCGTCCATGTCGAGATGCGCGATGCA
>DAIQND010000166.1:0-5746 GCA_036788555.1 Solirubrobacteraceae bacterium
CCGATGCGGGCACGCGCGCTGGAGCTCGCGGAGGGCCTGGATCCCGGCGCACCAGGGGGCGACGCAGCAGACGGCGAAGAGGTCAGGGCGTTTCTCAGGTGGATGGCCGAGGACCACTTCACGTTCCTCGGCTACCGCGAATACGACCTGGTCGAGCAGGGTGACCAGGCCGAGCTGCGGGCCGATTCGGCTACCGCCCTCGGGCTCCTGCGCGGACGCCCCGCCGGCTCACGGCGAAAGCTCGGCGAGCGCGCTGCCGCGCTGGCTCGGGGACCTCAGCTGCTGCTTTTGACGAAAGCCAACTCGAAGTCGCCGGTCCACCGGCCGGCCTATCTCGACTACATCGGGATCAAGCGCTTTGGCGCCGACGGGCGGGTGATCGGCGAGCGGCGCTTTCTGGGGCTCTATACGAGCTCGGCCTACCGGACCAATCCGCTCGAGATCCCGCTGGTGCGCGGCAAGGTCGAGACCGTGCTCAAGCGCTCGGGGTTCCTCCCGTCCAGCCATGACGCCAAGGCGCTGCTCGAGATCCTCGAGTCGTTTCCCCGCGACGCGCTGTTTCTGTTCGAGACCGATCAGCTGTTTGAGATCGCGATGGGTGTGCTGGGGCTGGGGGAGCGCCAGCGGGTGCGGCTGTTCGTCTGGGAGGACCCGCTCGACCGGTTCGTCTGGTGCCTGGTCACGATTCCCCGGGATCGCTTTAACACCGAGAGCCGGGAGCTGGTGGGGAGGCTGCTGCTGGAGGCGTTCGAGGGCACGCAGCTCGACTGGACGCTGCAGCTGTCGGAGTCGGTGCTCGTGCGCGTGCACTACATCATCCGCTGCGACGGGATCCCGGACGCCTACGACGTGGGCGAGATCGAGGCCCGGCCGGCGCACGCGACCCGCGCCTGGAGCGATGAGCTGCGAGCCGCGCTGATCGACGAATATGGCGAGCAGCGCGGAATCAAGCTCCACCGCCGCTACCACAACGCCTTCCCCGCCGGCTATCGCTCCGACTGGTCGCCGTCGGTGGCGGCGCAGGACATCGCCCAGCTGGAGGCGCTGAAGGACCGGGGCGGGACGGTCATCAGCCTCTACCGCCCCGCCGTCGACCACGACCGGATTCTCCGCTGCAAGCTCTACAGCTCCGAAGGCGTGTCGCTGTCCGCGGTGCTGCCGACATTCGAGCACATGGGCGCGCGCGTGATGTACGAGCGGCCATACCGGGTGAGCGCGGGCCAGTCGGATCCGGCGTGGATCTATGACTTCACGCTCGACTGCCACGCCGGGAGGATCGAGCGCGTCAAGGACACCTTCGAGGAGGTCTTCCTGGCCGCGCAGCAGGGGCTGGTGGAGGACGACCAGCTCAACGGGCTCGTGCTGGCCGCCGAGCTCAGCGGCCGCGAGGTGGTCGTCCTGCGCGCGATCGCGCGCTATCTGCGCCAGGCAGGCATCCCCTACTCGCGCTCCTACATGCAGCGGACGCTGCTCGCGCAGTCGGAGATCAGCGAAGGCCTGGTGGAGCTGTTCCTGGCGCGCTTTGACCCCGACCGGCGCGACGAGGAGAAGGCCGCGCGGCTGGTGCAGGAGCTCGCCGATCTGATCGACGGCGTCGAGAGCCTCGACGAGGACCGGATCCTGCGCGCGTTTCTGAGCGTGATCCGTGCGATGCTGCGCACCAACTACTTCCGGCGCGACGACGGTGGGCGCGCGCTGCGCTACCTGTCGTTCAAGGTGGAGCCGAAGGACATCGCGCTGCTGCCCAAGCCGCGGCCGCGCTTTGAGGTGTTCGTCTACTCGCCGCGTTTCGAAGCCGTCCACCTGCGGGGCGGCAAGGTCGCCCGCGGGGGGATCCGGTGGTCTGACCGGCCAGAGGATTTCCGAACCGAAGTGCTGGGGCTGATGAAGGCGCAGATGGTCAAGAACGCGGTGATCGTGCCGGTCGGGGCCAAGGGAGGGTTCGTGCTCAAGTGCCCGCCCGAGCAGGGGGGTGAGGCGCTGCGCGAGGAGGCGATCGCCTGCTACCGGACGTTCCTGTCGGGGCTTCTGGACCTCACCGACAACATCGTGGACGGAAAGGTCGTGGCGCCAGAGCGCGTCGTTCGCTACGACGACGATGACCCCTACCTGGTGGTCGCCGCCGACAAGGGGACGGCGAGCTTCTCGGACATCGCCAATGAGGTGTCCGCAAGCTACGGCTACTGGCTGGGAGATGCGTTCGCCTCCGGCGGCTCGCACGGCTACGACCACAAGCAGATGGGGATCACCGCCCGCGGGGGGTGGGAGTCGGTCAAACGGCACTTCCGCGAGCTCGGTGCCGATGTGCAGAGCACCGACTTCACGGTCGTCGGGATCGGTGACATGTCGGGCGACGTGTTCGGCAACGGGATGCTCAGCTCGCCGCACATCAAGCTGATCGGCGCGTTTGACCACCGGCACGTGTTCCTCGACCCCGATCCCGATCCGGAGGCGAGCTTCAACGAGCGCCGGCGGCTGTTCGAAGCGGAGGGATCGACGTGGGCCGACTACGACGAGCGGGTGATCTCCGAGGGGGGCGGCGTCTATGACCGCGCCGCGAAGTCGATCCCGGTCTCCGAGCAGGCGCGCCAGGCGCTGGGAATCGACGCCGAGAAGCTGACGCCGGTTGAACTCATCCGCGCGATTCTGCGCGCGCCGGTCGACCTGCTGTGGATCGGGGGGATCGGGACCTACGTGAAGGCGTGCTCGGAGTCGCAGGGCGACGTGGGGGACAAGGCCAACGATCTGTTGCGGGTCGACGGGCGGGAGCTGCGCTGCCGCGTGGTGGGGGAGGGCGGCAACCTCGGCTTCACGCAGCTCGGCCGGATCGAGTACGCGCAGAGCGGCGGTCCCCAGGGAGACGGCGGGCGGATCAACACCGACTCGATCGACAACGCCGGCGGCGTCAACTGCTCAGACCACGAGGTGAATATCAAGATCCTGCTCGATTCACTGCTGCGCGAGGAGCGGCTGACCGAGGAGGAGCGCAACCAGTTGCTGGTCGAGATGACGGATTCCGTCGCCGACCGGGTGCTCTACGCCAGTTACACCCAGACGCAGGCGCTCAGCCTGGCGATGGAGCAGGCGGCGCCGATGATCGACGTGCACGCCCGGCTGATCCGGCGCCTCGAGCAGGTGACGGGGCTTGATCGGGAGCTGGAGTTCCTGCCCAGCGACGAGGTCATCTCCGATCGCAAGGCCGCCCATCAGGGCCTGCTCCGCCCCGAGCTGGCGATCGTCGTGGCCTACTGCAAGATTCACCTCTACGACCGCCTGCTGCACTCCGACCTGCCCGAGGACGAGTACCTGGCCCACGACCTCGAGCGTTACTTCCCCTCGCCTCTGCCCGAGCGTTTCAGCGAGAAGATGCGCGAGCACCGGCTGCGCCGGGAGATCATCGCCACCGTGGTGGCAAACCAGCTGGTCGATCGCGCCGGGAGCACGTTCGCCTTCCGGCTCGGGGAGGAGACGGGCGCCTCGCCGAGCTCGCTGGCGCGGGCGTTCGCCGTGGCGCGCGAGGTGTTCGACATGCGCTCCTTCTGGGGAGCGGTGGAAGCGCTTGACAACCAGGTCGACGCGCATATCCAGCTGCAGATGCTGCTCGAGGGGCGGCGGCTCGTGGAGCGCTCAGCGCGCTGGCTGGTGCTCGAGAACCCAAACGGAATCGAGATCGAGGAGCAGGTGCAGCGGTTTGAGTCCGGAGCGGAGCTGCTCGCCCGAGCCCTCCCCGAGGTCCTCGAGGAGGAGGAGGGGGCCGCCTTCCGGCGTCATGTCGACGAGCTGGTGGGGGCGGGTGTCTCGCGCGAGCTGGCGCTCCGGGTCGCCGCCTTCCCGTCGCTGACCGCGGTGTTCGACATCGTCGCGGTTGGCGAGACGACCGAGCGCGACCCCGACGACGTGATGCACACCTACTTCCGGCTCGCCTACCGGCTCGAACTCGGATGGCTGCGCGAGCGAATCTATGAGCTGCCGCGGGCCAACCGCTGGCAGGCGCTGGCGCGCGCGGCGCTGCGCGACGACCTGCTGAGCATCCACCGGGAGCTGACCCGCGAGGTGCTCGAGGCGGCGGACGGTCAGCGGGCCGAGGCGGCGATCGACGCCTGGGTGGCCGAGCACGAAAGCGCGGTGGAGCGATCGCTGAGCACGCTGGCCGACATCCGCGCCTCGCGCACCTACGACACGACGACGCTGCCGGTGGCGCTGCGCGAGGTGAGGACGCTGATTCGCGGCGGCGAAGGCGAGCCCGCGGGGGGTGGACGCTAGCCGCGCCGGCGGGCAGCGCGGCGCGCCACGCCCAGCCAGTAGAGCAGCAGGTCGGCGAGGGCGGCGACCAGAAACGCGAGTGGGGTGGTGAGCAGTCGTCCGGCCAGCCGCGAAGCCATCGCCCTCAAGCTATCGTCTGCTCGTCATGGCCTCTGTCAAGACAAGCATCACCGAGCTGCCCGAATCTCGCGTCCGCGTCGAGGCTGAGGTCCCGGCGGAGGAGGTCGAGAGGCGGGTCGCCGAGGCGGCCAGGCAGCTGGGGCGCCAGATGCGCGTTCCCGGATTCCGCAAGGGCAAGGTCCCGCCGCCGATCGTGATCCGCCGGCTCGGGCGGGAGGCGGTGCTCGACGAGGCGCTGCGGCGCGCGCTCGGCAGCTGGTACGCCGACGCGATCGAAGGGGCGGGGATCGCCACCGTGGGCGAGCCTGAGCTCGACATGGGCGAGCTCCCGGCAGAAGGTGAGCCCCTCTCCTTCTCGATCGAGATCGGCGTTCGTCCCACGGCGAAGCTCGGTGAGTACAGGGGCCTCGAGGTGGGACGGCGCGAGCCGGCGGTGCAAGAGCGCCAGATCGAGGAGGAGCTCGAGCGGCTGCGCGAGCGGTTCGCGACGCTCGAAACGGTCGACCGCGCCGCCGAGACCGGCGACTTCGTGGTGATGGATTACGCCGGGAGGATCGACGGTGAGGCGTTCGAAGGCGGGACCGGGCGTGACCAGCTGCTGGAGCTGGGGTCGGGCCGGCTGCTGCCGGGATTCGAGGAGCAGCTGACCGGCGCGCGCGCGGGCGACACCCGCACCGTCGAGGTGACGTTTCCCGAGGATTACCAGGCGGCCGAGGTGGCGGGGCAGACGGCGAAGTTCGAGGTCACGGTGGGCGAGGTCAAGGCGAAGCGCCTTCCCGAGCTCGACGACGATTTCGCCACAGAGGCCGGCGGGTTCGACACGCTGGCCGAGCTTCGCGACGACATCGCACAGCGTCTGAAGAGCGCGGAGGAAAGCGCGATCGAGCGGGAGTTCGAGACGGCGGTGCTGGACGCGGCCGTGGCCGAAGCCCAGGTCGAGGTTCCCGAGAAGCTGGTGCACGCACGCGCGCACGAGCTGCTGGACGACACGCTGCGTGCGCTCGAGCGCCAGGGGATCTCCAGGGAGGCCTACCTGAGGATCGCCGGCAAGGACGAGGAGACGCTCGCCCACGAGGCCGAGCCCGAGGCCGAGCGGGCGCTCAAGCGCGAAGCCGTGCTGGCGGCGGTGGTCGAGGCGGAGGCGATCAGGCCCACCGACGAGCAGGTGGCGCAGGCGCTGGAGCCGGCGGCGCAGCGCACCGGATCATCGACGGCCGAGCTGCTCGAGCAGCTGCGCAAAGATGACCGGATCGAGCGAGTCCGCGAAGAGCTGGCCGGCCGCCAGGCCCTCGAGCTGCTGGTGGCAGAGGCCAAGCCGATCAGCGTCGAGCAGGCCAAGGCGCGCGAGAAGCTTTGGACGCCG
>DAIQND010000167.1:0-5729 GCA_036788555.1 Solirubrobacteraceae bacterium
AGCGCACGCGGCGCGTGGGGCTACCGAGCAGCTCTCGGCTCAGCCGCACGCGCCGCGCGCCGGCCCCAGCGCAGCGCGGTCGCGCCCCAGGTGAAGCCGCCGCCGAAGCTCGCCAGCAAGACGTTGTCGCCGGCGTGCAGCCGGTCCTCGGCCTCGGCCACCGACAGGGCGATCGGGAGCGTCGCGGTGGATGAGTTGGCGAACCGGTCGACGTAGTCCACCACCCGCTCGGAGGCCAGCCCGAGCCGCTGGCCGACGGCGCGGATGATCCGCGAATTGGCCTGGTGGTAGACGAACAGGTCGATGTCCTCCAGCCCCACCCTCGAGGCCGCGAGCGCTTCGAGCGTCACCTCGCTCAGGTGGCTCACCGCGGCGCGGAAGGTCTCCTGGCCCTGCATCGAGATCCGCTTTCCTCGCTCGAGGCGAATCAGATCCGCGCCGCGGTGGTCGGCATGGAGCAGCACCGGCCCGATCCCCTCGCCCTCGCCCTCGGCCGAGGAGATCACCGCCGCTCCCGCCCCATCCGCAAACAGCGGCGTCGTCGAGCGGTCGCTTAGGTCAAGAAATCGGGAGAGAAAATCGGCTCCGACCACGACCGCGTGCTGGGCCCGCCCCGACTCGATTTGCCCGCAGGCCATCGCCAGCGCGGCGAGCCAACCTGTGCACGCCGACCCGACGTCAAACGCCCCCGCTCGCGCCGCGCCGATCAGCCCCGCCACCAGCGGCGCGGCATTCGGCGTGATCTCATCCGCCGTGGAGGTGGCGACCAGCACCAGGTCAACCTCGTCCGCGTCGACGCCCGCGCGGGTGAGCGCGGCGGATGCTGCCCGGGCGGCGTAGTCGCTCAGCCGCTCGCCGGCGTCCGCCCACGGGCGGAATGCCGTCCCGGTCCGCTTGGCGATCCATTCGACGTCGACGCCGATCTGGGCCGCTATCTCCTCGTTACCAACCCGCCGATCGGGGACCGCCATCGCCACCCCGCTGATCGCAGCCCCGTATCCGTCCTTCGCCGGGCCGCCGACGGCCGCGCCGACCTCAGATTCGGTACTCGCCACTAACGCCGGGGCTGCTTCAGCGGCGTGCCGAAGACGTAGTCCCAGAACGGCGCGCTCACGCCATAACCGCGCTCGTGGTTCTGGAAATGGTGGCGCATGTGCAGTTCGCGGAGCTTGCGGCCGATCGCGGTCGTCGGCGTGTGGTGGTGCACGTGGTAGTGCAGCATGTCGTAGAGCAGGTACCCAGCCAGGAACCCGGCGCCGAAGGGAAGGAATCCGGGGCTGCCGACCACGGCGTAGAAGCCGAGCACGAACAGCGCGGACAGCGGCACGCTGACCGACGGCGGCATCACCAGCCGCATCGGGTCGTTGGGGTGATCGTGGTGGACGCCGTGGATGATCCAGTGAAGTCGCGCCCCGATTCCGCGCTCGGGCTCGAAGTGGAACACGAGCCGGTGAAGCCAGTACTCGGTGAGCGTCCAGAAGACGTATCCGCCGAACAGCCAGGCGACGGTCATCCAGCCCGCGCCGTGACTCACGCCCTCGACGAGCAGCACGATGATCGCGGGGCCGAAGATCGCCGGCGGCACGGCAGGGTGAACCCGCGACAGGCGCTCGAAGAACTCGGACTCGAACATGCGCGGCGAGGCGCGGAGCACCTCGCTCCGGCTCAGGCCCTCGAGCTCATCAGGGTGGACAGCCATGAAATTAACGATACCTCCGCTCAGGCGGGGCTAACCGTCGCTCCCACCAGGCGGGATCAGCCGGCAGCCGGCACCTCGCCTGGTCGAGCGCCACCGCTACGCGCGCCGCCGCTCCGCCTGGTCGAGCGCCACCGCTACGCGTGGTCGAGCGGCACCGCGAACACGATGTGGCTGATCGACAGTGCCAGGAACTTGTGCTGCTCGGCCGGCTCGGCACCCCCGAGCGGCGTCAGCTCGACGTCGGTCAGCGCCAGGAACGAGTGCTCGGGCGTGTTGAGGTAGTCGCTCAGGCGGCTGCGATAGCCGTCGGGCGGCAGGAACAGCACCCCGGTGATCCGGTAGCGCTCGGTTTCCGCCAGGATCCGGGTCGGGCGCTGATCCACCGCGGCGACGATAGCGGCAAATGTGAATTGCCGGCGATGGCATTCTTGCCGGGTGCCGCCGAAACGGCTCCCGCCCGCGCCCTGGTGGACGCTCCGCCGGGCCCAGAACCGCAAGCCGGCGACCTACACCTGCCCGCTGTGCGGGAACTACCTGCCCGCCCTCAGCGAGCACATGCTGATCGCGCCCGAGGGCGACACGAGCCGGAGGCGCCACGCCCACACCGAGTGCGTCGCGGCGGCGCGGCGGGCGGGCTGGCTGCCGACCCGCGAGGAGTGGCTGCGCACGCAGCCGCGTGAGCCGGGCCGCTGGCGCCGAGCGCTCACGCGCTTGACCGGGCGCTCGGCCCCGCCTTCGGGCGGTGCGGGTCGCGCCGGCTCCGCCTGATGGCGGCAAGCGAGTAGGGTGCCGCGCATGGCCCGGGAACTGAAGCTTGGCTTGAACATGGGCTACTGGGGCGGCGGCCCACCGCCCGGCGCCGTTGAGGCGATCGCGGAGGCCGAGCGGCTCGGCTTTGACTCGGTGTGGAGCGCGGAGGCCTACGGCTCGGACGCGCTCGTGCCGCTGGCATGGTGGGGCGCGTCGACCGAGCGGATCAAGCTCGGAACGGGGATCGTCCAGATCTCAGCCCGCACGCCAGCCGCCACCGCGATGGCGGCGATGACGCTCGATCATCTTTCGGGTGGGCGGCTGATCCTCGGCCTGGGCGTCTCCGGCCCCCAGGTGGTGGAGGGCTGGTACGGGCAGCCGTTCGCCAAACCGCTCGCGCGCACCCGCGAGTACATCGGGATCCTGCGCGACATCTGGGCCCGCCGGGGGCCCGTGACCAATGACGGGCCGCACTACCCGCTGCCGCTGCCGGATGGCACGGGGCTCGGCAAGCCGTTGAAGTCGAGCATCCGCCCGCTGCGCGAGGAGATCCCGGTCTATCTGGCCGCCGAGGGACCGAAGAACATCGCCCTGGCCGCGGAGCTGTGTGACGGCTGGCTGGCCATCTTCTACAGCCCCCACCATGAGGATCTGTATCGCGACTCGCTCGATGAGGGGTTTGCCCGCCCGAACGCGCGACGGCGGCCTGAGGAGTTCGAGATCGCCGCGACCGTGCCCCTGATCGTCACCGACGACCCGGGCAGCGCGATCGACGCGGTTCGCCCGATGTATGCCCTGTACTTCGGCGGGATGGGCGCCCGCAGCGCCAACTTTCACGCCAACGTGCCGATCCGCATGGGCTATGAGGCAGAGGTCAGGACGATCCAGGACCTGTATCTGGAAGGCAAGAAGGACGAGGCGGCCGCCGCCGTCCCGCGAGAGCTGATCGAGCAGCTGACGCTGATCGGGCCGGCCGAGAAGATCCGCCACGACCTGGAGGCGTGGCGGGAGTCGCGCGTCACCACGCTGCTGATCGGCGGCGACCCGGCGACCCTCCGGGCGGCGGCGGAGGTGGTGCTGGGCTAGCCGGTGTTCGAGTCGCTCTGGCAGGTCCTCCCCCACGACGAGGCCGGCGAGGGCCCGACGGTCGTGCTGCTCCACGCGGGGATCGCCGATCGGACGATGTGGTCAGAGCACCTCGAGCCGCTGGCTCGCGCCGGCTACCGGGTGCTGGCGCTCGACCTTTCCGGTTTCGGCGAGGCTGCCGTCGCCGCCGGCGAGCAGGCTCCGTGGATTGACGTGCTGGCGACGATGGACGCGCTCGGCCTGCACGACGCGGCGCTGGTCGGCAACTCGTTCGGCGGTGCGGTCGCGCTGCGCGTGGCCGCGGTGGCACCGGAACGCGTGAGCGCGCTGGCGCTGATCTCGGCCCCCGCCCCCGGAGTGGAGCCGGGGCCTGACCTTCAGGCGGCGTTCGAAGCCGAGGACCAGGCGCTGCGACGAGGAGACCTCGACGAGGCGGTCGCGGCGGTGATCGAGACGTGGATGCTCCCCGACGCGCCGGCCGAGCTGCTCGAACGCGTCGCGGTGATGCAGCGCCGCGCGTACGAGCTGCAGGCAGACGCCGAAGCGGCCACCGAGGCCGCGGACCCGATCGGAGATGATCCGGCGATCCTCAGGGGGCTGGACGTGCCGGCGCTGGTGGCTGTCGGCGACCGGGACAAACCGGAGTTTCGGGAGGCCGCGCAGGTGCTGGTGGGCGCCCTTCCGAATGCGCGCCTGGAGGTGATCGAAGGCGCCGGCCACCTCGCGCCGCTGGAGACACCGGACACCTTCATCGCCCTATTGCTCCGCTTCCTGGGCGAGCGGAAGCTCTAGCGGCTGAGAGCAAGGCGCCGGGCGGTATGGCCGGGATTGCCGATTGCCGTTGGCCGCAGCAAGCAAGCAGTCGCCGAGCGACCGGGCGGGTACTACTTGATGAAGAGGATCTCCGAATACTTAGGCAACGGCCACAGATCGTCGGCCACCACCTTTTCCAGCCGGTCCGCCGCCGTCCGCACCCGCTCCATCGCCGGCAGCACGCTGTCGTGCATGTAGCGCGCGTGCTCGAGCACGTCGTCGTGGGGCTGGTTCTCGGCCAGGTTGCTCTGCTCGAGCTCGCCGAGCGCCTCGACGAAGCGCTCGATCAGCTCCGAGGTCTCCTCGGCCAGCTCGGTCAGCTGCGCGGCGAGCAGCATCGTCAGGTGCCGGGCCGCGGCCGGCAGGAGCATCGTCCGGCCGAGCGCGGCCGCCGTCTCGGCCTCGATGTTGACCTTGGTGACGTACTGCTCGAGGAACACCTCGTAGCGTGAATCGAGCTCGCGCTCAGACAGAACGCCGTACTCCGAGAACAGCCCCACCGTCTCCGCGTCCACCAGGTAGGGCAGCGCGTCGGGGGTTGCCCGCAGGTTGAGCAGGCCCCGTCGCTCGGCCTCGGAATGCCACTCGCCCGAGTAGTTATCGCCGCCGAAGACGATCTGCTTGTTTTCGGCATAGGTGCGCTGGAGGATCGGCCGCAGCGCCGCCTCCAGATCCGTCCCGCCGTCGAGGGCCGCTTCGAGCTCCTCGGCCAGTTCGTCGATCGCCTGGGCCACGATCGTGTTGAGCACGGTGTTCGGGAACGATGGCGACATGCTCGAGCCGAGCGCCCGGAACTCGAACTTGTTGCCGGTGAAGGCGAACGGCGAGGTGCGGTTGCGGTCCCCGCCGTGCATCGGCAGCGGCGGCAGCACCGGCGTCCCGAGCCCGAGGAACGAGCCCGGCGTGGTCTCGCCCGCCTCGCCGCGTTCGATCGCCTCGAACACCCTCTCGAGCTCCGAGCCGAGGAAGATCGAGATGATCGCGGGCGGGGCCTCGTTGGCGCCCAGGCGATGGTCCTGGCCGGCGGAAGCGATCGACGCCCGCAGCAGCCCCTGGTAACGGTTGACCGCCCGGATCACCGCGGCGCAGAAGAACAGGAACTCGAGGTTCTGGGGCGGCGTTTCACCGGGCTCCAGCAGGTTCTTGCCGGTGTCGGTGCCCATCGACCAGTTGTTGTGCTTGCCCGACCCGTTGACCCCGGCGAACGGCTTCTCGTGCAGCAGGCAGACCAGGCCGTAGCGGCGGGCCACGTTCTGCATGACCTGCATGGTCAGCTGCTGGTGGTCGGCGCCGACGTTGGAGTTCTCGAACACCGGGGCGATCTCGTACTGGTTGGGCGCGACCTCGTTGTGGCGCGTCTTCACCGGGATCCCCAGCTTCG
>DAIQND010000168.1:0-5717 GCA_036788555.1 Solirubrobacteraceae bacterium
CACCCCGGCCGCGCGGCGCCCAGCCCCGGCGGGGGTCGGCACCCTGGCCGCGGGGCGGCGCCCACCCCCGGCGGGGGTCGGCGTCCGGGGGCCCCAGGCCCGTCCGGACAGCAAACGGGGCGCCCCACCTTAGGGCGCCCCGTAAAGACCAGACCCAATCGTTCGCCTTCGCCTCGCCACAGTCTCCTGCGCAAGTTTCTTTGAGAGCGGGGCACGAGGATTATCGACCCCGTCCGGTTTGGCCGATATCGGGGCTAGACCCCATCTTGCCGGCCGCGCGGATGGCCGACCCAGCAAGAGGAATGGGGTTCCGGATCGCCATGAAGTCCCGTTCGCTGCTCACCCAGGTGCTGGTCGTCAACCTCGTGCTGATCGCGGGCACGGCGCTGCTGGCTGCCGTCGCGGTGGACCGCAACCTCCACGGCGCCTTCAGGGGCCGCGAGGAGATAGTTCTCGGCCTGGCCCTGCTGGCGACGATGCTCGGCAACTGGATCGTGCTGCGGCGACGCTTCAAGCCCCTCGACGAGCTGATCTCCGCCATGGAGAACACCGATCTTGTTGCGGCGACGCCCCGCGGGCGGACGGGCCGCCGGAGCGACAGCTCCGAGGTGCGCCGGCTCGGGGTGGCCTTCGACCGGATGATGGAGCGGCTCGAGGCCCAGCGCCGCGAGGCCGGCCGCGCCGCGATCCAAGCCCAGGAGCGCGAGCGCCGGCGCATCGCCCAGGACCTGCACGACGAGGTCAACCAGGCGCTGACCGCCGTCTCGCTGCGCCTCCAGGCCTCGATTGAGCAGGCCCCGGCTCAGCTCCGGCGGGAACTGGCCGAGACCAAGCGGCTGGCCACACAGGCGATGGAGGAGCTGCTGGCGCTGGCGCGCCAGCTGCGTCCCGCCGTGCTCGACGACCACGGCCTGCTGCCGGCGCTCCACAGCCAGGTCCGGGACTTCGCGCAGCAGACGGGAATCCACGCGACGTTCAACTCGCGCGGGGCGATGCCCAAGCTGACTCCCGAGCAGCAGCTGGTGATCTACCGCGTGACCCAGGAGGGGCTGTCGAATGTCGCCCAACACGCCAGCGCCCGGAAGGTGGACGTCGAGTTGTCCTTTGTCGGACGCACCGTGCTGCGGATCTGTGACAACGGCCGAGGCTTCACGCAGGTCAACGGCGCCACCCGCAACGGAGGGCTGGGACTGCTGGGAATGCGCGAGCGCGCGCTGCTGGTCGGCGGAGACCTATCGCTGTGGTCCGCCACCGGCGAGGGCACGCGGGTTGAGTTGACGCTCAAACAATGAGTAACCGATCAAAAAGGAAGTGCACATGCGAATCCTGGTAGCCGATGACCACGGGATCGTCCGGGCGGGCATCAAGCTGCTGCTCGAGCGCCAGCGTGACCTCGAGGTCGTGGCGGAGGCCTCCGACGGAGCCGAGGCCGTCGAGCAGGCGCTGGCGGTCCGGCCCGACCTGTGCATCCTCGACGTCGGGATGCCCAGGCTGACCGGGCTGCAGGCCGCGCGCGAGATCCGCTCGCACCTGCCCGAGGCCCGGGTGCTGATGCTCTCGATGCACGACGACGAGCACTATCTGTTCGAAGCTCTGAAGGCCGGCGCCTCCGGCTATGTGCTCAAGCGCGAAGCCGACCAGGATCTGGTCGGCGCGATCCGCGCCGTGAGCAACGGCCAGCCGTTTCTGACCAACGCGGCCGAGCGGTCGATCATCCGCGAGTGGATGGAGGACGACAACGGGGGGCCGGTGGTCCCGCTGACCCCCCGTGAGGAGGAGGTGGTCAAGCTGATCGCCGAGGCCTACACGAACGCGCAGATCGCGCAGATCCTCCACCTGGCGGAGAAGACGGTCGAGTCGCACCGCGCGAACGTCCTGCGCAAGCTGGGGATGCGCGACCGGGTTGAGCTCGTCCGCTACGCGATCAAGCGCGGACTCGTAGAGCCGTAGAGCGCGCCCGCGCGGCGCGGCCGATCAGGATCGGCGCCGGCAGGCCAGCCCGGTGACGATCTCCCGAACCAGGCGCTCGGCGGCCAGCGCGGTGATGTCGGCCGACCCGACCGCGGTGGGGATCACCTCCACGATCTCGGCACCGACCAGCTCGGTTGCCGCCGCGATCTCGCGGGCCGCCCACAGCAGCTCGCCGCTGGTCATGCCCCCCGGCTCGGGCGTCCCGGTGCCCGGCGCGAAGGCGGGATCGAGCACGTCGATGTCGATCGAGAGAAACACGGGCCCCGGACCCGCCACGTCGAGGGCGCGCTCGACTGCCGCCCGGATCCCGAGATCGCGAATCTCGTGCATGAACACGGACGTGATCCCGTGTTGCGCCTGCCACGCGAACTCGGCCTCGCCGGGCCAGTAGCCCCGCAGCCCCAGCTGGATGTAGCGGCGCGGGTCGACGTGACCTGCGGCAACCAGGCGGAACATCGGCGTGCCGTGCGACACCGGCACGCCGAACACCGCGCGTCCGGTGTCGGTGTGGGTGTCGAAATGGATCAGCCCCACCGGCCCCCTGCGGGTTGCGCAGGCGCGGATGTCGGGTTCGGCAATCCCGTGGTCGCCCCCGAGCACGATCGGAACCGCACCCGCGTCAAGCACCTGGCCGACCGTGGTCTCGATCGCCTCGCGGGTGCGGAGCGGGTCCGCCGGCAGCACCGGAGCGTCGCCGAAGTCCACCACGCGCAACGACGCAAAGCCATCCACCTTCGCCTGCAGGTGGGGTCCGGGCGGACAGCTGGCGGCCCGGATCGCGCGGGGCGCGAACCTGGCCCCGGGACGGTCGGAAACCAGATCGTCGGTGGGTGCCCCCACGATCGCCACGTCGACGCCGGCGAGCTCGGCCGGGTCCTGGGTGTAGGGCATCCCGGAGAACGTCAGCAACCCGGCATAGTCGGGTTTCTCGCCGTGCTCGCGCCAGCGCTCGAGCGGATCGATCATGCGCGAACTCCAGCGCACCGGCGGCGCCGATGCAAGCCGCGGTCGTCCGTGCGGGCGGCGAGCCACGCCGCGACCCGCCTACCATCGGCGCGATGCGCTCGCCGGTCGATCACATCGCCGCTCCGGCCTTCCCGCCCAAGCTCGAGTGGGTGGGAAGCCCGCCGCTGCGGGTCGACCAGCTCGCCGGGAGCCCGGTGCTGATCGAGTTCTGGGACTTCTGCCGGGCCAACTCGCTGCGCACGCTGCCGTACATGAAGGCTTGGCACGAGCGCTACGGCCCCGCCGGGCTACAGGTGATCGGCGTCCACGCGGCCGGGTTTGAACCCGCGGGCGATCCGGCCGCCGTCCGTGCGGCGGTCGGCCGCCTGGAGATCCCCTACCCGGTGGTGATCGACGCCGAGCTGGAGATCTGGGAGGCCTACGGGAACCTCGGCTGGCCCGGGCGCTACCTGTTCGACGAGCGCGGGATGCTGTTCGAGCAGCATTACGGCGAGGGCGCCTATCCGGACACGGAACTGGCGATTCAGGAGCTGCTGGGGATCGAGCGGCCGCCACTCCCGCCGCTGCGCCCGGAGGACGCCCCGGGCGCGGTGCTCGAGCCCCAGAGCGAGGACGTGGAAGGCGCCTACAGCGGGCCCTACCGCGCCGGAGGCGTATGGGCGGTCCTCGACGGGCGAGGCTCGGTGACCGTCAACGGCCGCGAGCTGGCCGTCGAACACCCCGGCGCCTACGAGCTGATCGCCCACCCGCAGAGCACCCGCGGCGAGTTGCGGCTGACGGTCGGCGCGGGCGTGCGCTGCCATGCGGTCTGCTTCACGCCGGGGCTGGCACCCGCGCGTCCAGCAGGTTGATCAGCTCGGGCGGGCCCGCGTCGGTGAGCGTCACGCAGAACCCCGGCCGGTAGGGGTTATCGCCGACCCACTCCCCGACGAACCCGCGGTCGTAGGTCCAGCTGCCTGTATTGATCAGCGCGCTGGCTGCGGTGCTCCATTCCGCGCGGTCGTCCGCCGGCAGCGGCCCCGGCCGGTGGGTGTGGCCGAAGATCACGTACGGCGCGCGGACCTCGAGGCGCTCCAGCACCTGCGCAAACGCCCGCAGTCCGGCGCGCCGCAGCGCCGGACCGCTCACATCGGCCTCAAACGGCCCCACGTCGGCCCGGTTGAGCACGCCGATCATCCCGGCGTAGGCGGCGCCCAGCGCGGCCCCTCGCCACCGGCGCCCGCCGTCTTCGCGCACGAGCGCCTTCCAGGCCCTCACCTGCAGCCCGCCGCTTCCGTGCCCGCGGACCCCGCCACTCTGCGCGACGCTGTCGATCCAGGCGTACATCGGCGCGAGCGTCGCCTCGTAGTCCTCGATGCTCCGGGGTCCCCCCTCGGGTTCGGCGACCACCCGCGCCATCAGCGCCGCCCCCAGCCGCTCGATGATCGGGACGGTGTAGTGCCGGTCGGCGTAGTGCCCGTGGATCGCATAGACGTCCTCGCGCAGCCACACGCCCGGGTACGCGACGCGGGCGCGCGCCGGCGAGAGCCACCGCGTCAGCTCAGCCAGTGGCTCGTCGTCCTCGAACTCGACCGCCGCCTCGAGACCGAGCGGCGTCGGCGTCGCCGCGGCGGCCCGCCGCTCGGCCCAGCCCCGCAGCAAACGATGGTCGTGGTTGCCGGCCACGATCACCACCTCGCGCTCAGGCCCCAGCGCCTCCCCCAGCTCACGCAGGATCGGCCGCGCGACGTCGAGCGCAGCGCGCAGCGGCCCGTGCCGGAGCTCGAGGGTGTCGCCGAGCAGCACGAGTCGGCCACACGCCCGCACGGCCTCGACGAGCGCCGCCCGCGCATCGGCCCGGCGCAGCACGTCGACCTCGGTGCGAGCGCCCAGGTGCAGGTCGGATACGACCAGCGTGCGGGTCAGCGGCCGGTCCTAGGCGGAGGCGGTCGCCATCGCCTGGCGGATCGCCCTGGGGAGCATGAAGCGCACGTCTTCCTTGATCACCTCGAGCTCCCGCACGTCGGTCGTACCGCGAGCGCGGAAGAAGTCCACCAGACGCTGCACCAGCTGCTCGGGGGCGCTGGCGCCCGAGGTGATGCCGATCACCCGCTTTTCCTCCAGCCACTCCTCGCGCACCTGCTCGAGGTGGTCGATCAGGTGCGAGGCGCAACCCTGTTCCCGCGCCACCTCCACCAGCCGGTTGGAGTTCGACGAGTTGCGCGAGCCGATCACCAGCACCAGGTCGCACTCGCGCGCCAGCTCCTTGACCGCCGCCTGGCGATTGGTGGTGGCGTAGCAGATGTCATCGGTCCTCGGCCCGACGATCGCCGGGAAACGCTCGCGCAGGCGGTGGATGATCTCCCGTGTCTCATCCACCGACAGCGTGGTCTGCGAGATGTAGGCCAGCTTCTCGGGGTCGTCGACCTCGAGTCGCTCGACGTCTTCGACCGACTCGATCAGCACGATCCGGTCAGGCGCCTCTCCCATCGTTCCCTCGACCTCCTCGTGGCCCGCGTGCCCGACCAGGACGATCGTGTAGCCCTGAGCGGCGAACTTCTTGGCCTCGACGTGCACCTTGGTGACCAGCGGGCAGGTGGCGTCGATCGTCTCGAGCCGCCGGCGCCGGGCGCCGTCGATCACGGTCGGGGCGACGCCGTGCGCCGAGAAGACGACGGTCGCGCCCTCTGGCACCTCCTGCTCGGAGTCGACGAACACCGCGCCACGCTCACGCAGCTCCGCGACCACGTGCTTGTTGTGGACGATCTCCTTGCGCACGTAGACCGGCGCGCCGTAGAGCT
>DAIQND010000169.1:0-5619 GCA_036788555.1 Solirubrobacteraceae bacterium
CCGAGGCCTACCGCACCCGCAACGACCTCGACCCGGACGTCAAGGGCTTCTACGACTTCCACTCCTGCCTGATGGAGCCGTGGGACGGCCCGGCGGCCGTGGTGTTCACCGATGGCCGAGTCGCCGGTGCCGTGCTCGACCGCAACGGGCTGCGCCCGGGCCGGTGGGTCGAGGACAAGGACGGCTACGTGGTCCTCGCCTCGGAGGCCGGCGTGATGACGGTGGCGCCCGAGGATATCCATCGCAAGGGGCGGCTGGCGCCGGGCAAGCTGTTCCTGGTCGACCTCGAAGAAGGGCGGATCGTCGAGGACGACGAGGTCAAGCGCCGGGCCGCGCGGCGCAAGCCCTACGGCGAGTGGTACGAGCGGTCGGTCGTCCACATCGCCGATCTTCCCGATCGTGAGCCGCGGGCGCCGCGGGTCGAGCCGCTGCGCTCCAAGCAGCTGGCGTTCGGGTACTCCCAGGAGGACCTGCGGCTGGTGATCGCGCCGATGGCCGCCAAGGGCGAGGAGCCGGTGGCGAGCATGGGCCACGACGCCGCTCTCCCGGTCCTCTCCGACCGCCAGCCGCCGCTGTTCTCCTACTTCAAGCAGCTGTTCGCGCAGGTGACGAACCCGCCGATCGACCCGATCCGCGAGCAGGTGGTTATGAGCCTCCAGGCCGGCGTCGGCGCGGAGGTGAACCTGCTGGTCGAGGCGCCCGAGCAGGCGCACATCCTGGTCATGGACCAGCCGATCCTGCGCAACCACGAGCTCGAGAAGCTCAGGCAGGTCTCGCACGACGTGTTCGACGCCGCCACGCTCGACATCACCTGGCCGATCGAGCACGGGCCGGATGGGATGGAGATCCGCCTCTACGACCTGTGCGCGGAGGCGGCCAACTACGTCGAGCACGGCGCCAACATCCTCATCCTCTCTGATCGCAATCTGGGGCCTGAGCGGGTGGCGATGCCGTCGCTGCTGGCGGTCGCCGCGGTGCATCACCACCTCGTGCGGCGGGGGACGCGGTTGCGCACCGGCCTGGTGATCGAATCCGGCGAGCCCCGCAACATCCATCACATGGCGACGCTGATCGGCTACGGCGCCGCGGCGATCAACCCCTACGTGATGTTCGAGTCGATCGACGAGCTGGCGGACCGCTCGCTGCTGCCGGGGGACCTGACCCGCGACGAGGCTGAGCAGCGGATCGTCAAGGCGATCGGCAAGGGGCTGCTCAAGACGATCTCCAAGATGGGGATCTCGACGATCCAGTCGTACTGCGGAGCCCAGATCTTCGAGGCGGTGGGGCTGGACCGTGCGCTTATCGACACCCACTTCACCGGTACGCCGTCACGGATTGGCGGGATCGGGCTCGAGGAGCTCTCGACCGAGGCGATGGAGCGCCATTTCCGCGCCTATCCGCGCACCGACCGTGAGCTGCTGCCGGTGGGCGGCGTGATGCAGTGGCGCCGCGACGGAGAGCTGCACGTCTGGAACCCCGACACGGTGGCCAAGCTCCAGCACGCGGTCGCCGTGGACAGCGATCGCCCCGACGGCTACGACGCCCGGGAGACCTACGAGCAGTACTCGCGGATGGTCAACCAGGAGGCGGTGCGCAAGGGGCAGCTGCGTGGCCTGATGCGCCTGCGCTCCGCGGGTCCCCCGGTGCCGCTGGATGAGGTCGAGGCCGCGACCGAGATCGTCAAGCGCTTCACCACCGGGGCGATGAGCCTCGGCTCGCTCAGCCGCGAGGCGCACGAGACGCTGGCCATCGCCATGAACCGGATCGGCGGGCGCTCGAACACCGGCGAGGGCGGGGAGGACCCCGCACGCTATGTCCCCGACGCCAACGGCGACCTGCGCCGCTCGGCCATCAAGCAGGTGGCCTCCGGCCGCTTCGGCGTATCGGTCGAGTACCTGGTCAACGCCGACCAGCTCCAGATCAAGATGGCCCAGGGCGCCAAGCCGGGTGAGGGTGGCCAGCTGCCCGGGCACAAGGTCGACGCCTACATCGCCAGGATCCGCAACTCGACCCCTGGCGTGGGCCTGATCTCGCCACCGCCGCACCACGACATCTACTCGATCGAGGATCTCAAGCAGCTGATCTACGACCTGCGCTGCGCCAATCCGTCGGCATCGGTGTCGGTGAAGCTGGTTTCCGAGGTGGGGGTGGGCACGGTGGCGGCCGGCGTGGCCAAGGCCAACGCGGATTACGTGACGATTGCCGGCCACGACGGCGGCACCGGCGCCTCACCGCAGTCCTCGATCTACGGCGCTGGGATTCCCTGGGAGATCGGCCTGGCCGAGACCCAGCAGACGCTGCTGCTCAACGACCTTCGCACACGGATCAGCGTCGAGGTCGACGGCGGTTTGCGGACCGGCCGTGACGTGGTGATCGGCGCGCTGCTCGGCGCCGATGCGTTCGGCTTCTCGACCGCGCCGCTGATCGCCATGGGCTGCATCATGATGCGTGTCTGTCACCTGAACACGTGTCCGGTGGGAATCGCCACCCAGGACCCCGAGCTGCGCCGTCGCTTTCGCGGTACCCCGGAGCAGGTCGTCAACTACCTGATGCTCGTAGCCGAGGAGACGCGCCGCATCATGGCCGGGCTGGGGGTGCGGCGGTTCGAGGAGCTGATCGGGCGCAACGAGCTGCTCGAGATGGACGAGGCGATCGAGCACTGGAAGGCGCGTCGGGTCGATCTCCGCGAGGTGCTGACAGCGCCGGAGCTCCCCCCGGACACCCCGCGCCGCCGCACGCGCCCCCAGGTCCCGGTACTCGACGACGCGCTCGACTGGGAGCTGGTCCGCAAGTGCCAGCCCGCGCTCGAGCGGGGCGAGAGCGTTCGCCTCGGGCCGATCCCGGTGCGCAACGTCAACCGCACGGTAGGCGGGATCCTGTCCGGCGAGCTCTCGCGCCGCCGCGGTGCCAAGGGCCTGCGCGAGGGGACGATCGAGATCGCGCTGAGCGGCTCGGCGGGCCAGAGCTTCGGAGCGTGGCTCGCTCCCGGGATCACGCTGTCGCTGCGCGGCGAGACCAACGATTATGCGGGCAAGGGGCTGTCCGGCGGGATCATCGCGGTACGCCCGCCGGAGCGGGCGCGGTTTTTGGCCGAGGAGAACGTGATCGTCGGCAACACGGTCCTCTACGGAGCCATCGCCGGGCGGGCGTTCTTCCGCGGGTTGGCGGGAGAGCGCTTCGCGGTGCGCAACTCGGGCGTCGACGCGGTGGTGGAGGGGGTGGGCGATCACGGCTGCGAGTACATGACCGGGGGGCGCGTCGTGGTGCTCGGGCGCACCGGACGTAACTTCGCCGCCGGGATGAGCGGCGGGATCGCCTACGTCTATGACCACGACCGCGGGTTCGCCGGCCGCTGCAACCTGGAGCTGGTGGAGCTCGAGGAGCTCGACGAATCCGACGAGTCCGACGTCAAGGGGCTGATCTCCGAGCACGTGGCGCGTACCGGCTCGCTGGTCGGCCGCAACCTGCTGGCCTCCTGGGAGCAGGGGACCCGGGGGAGGTTCATCAAGGTGATGCCGCGCGACTACAAGCGAGTCCTGGAGCTCCGGCGACAGGTGGCAACCGTGCGCGAGACGCCGGTCGAGGTCTAGCCGTGGGTGAGCTCGGCGCGTTTTTGAAGATCCACCGGGTCGGCTTCGACAAGCGCGACCCCCGGCAGCGGATCCACGACTACAACCAGTACTTCCGCCTGCAACCCGAGGACGAGCTGCGCCGCCAGGGCGCCCGCTGCATGGACTGCGGGATTCCCTTCTGTCACGAAGGCTGCCCGCTCGGGAACCTGATCCCCGATTGGAACGACCTCGTCTATCGCGGCAAGTGGCGCGAGGCCGCCGACCAGCTGCACATGACCAATAACTTCCCCGAGTTCACCGGGCGGATCTGCCCCGCACCCTGCGAATCGGCGTGCGTGCTGGCGATCAACGACGATCCGGTCACGATCGAGCAGATCGAGATGGCGATCGCGGAGCGGTCGTTCTCGGAGGGGTGGGTGGTCCCGGAGCCGCCGGCGCGGCGTACCGGCAGGACGGTAGCGGTGGTCGGATCGGGCCCGGCGGGGCTGGCGGTGGCCGCCGAGCTGAACCATTCCGGCCACAGCGTCACGGTCTACGAGCGCGACGAAGCGCCGGGCGGGCTGATGCGCTTCGGCGTTCCCGACGCCAAGCTCGAGAAGTGGATCATCGACCGCCGGGTGGCGATTCTCGAGCAGGAGGGGATCAAGTTCATCTACGACACCCACGTCGGGCGTGAGATCCACGGCCGCGAGCTGGCGGAGCGCTACGACGCCGTTGTGGTGGCGGTCGGCTCGCGTGTGTCGCGCGACCTGGATGTCCCAGGCCGGGAGCTTGCCGGGATCCACTTCGCCATGGACTACCTGTATCAGCGCAACCGCTGGGTGGCCTCGCAGCAGGGCCGCCGCTCGCGGCCGGTGGCGCCGGGAGCGGAGATTTCGGCGGCCGGCAAGCGGGTGATCGTGATCGGCGGCGGGGACACCGGGATGGACTGCATCTCCAACGCGCACCGGGAGGGCGCGCGCGGCGTGATCATGCTCGACGTCTACGCGGCGCTGTCGGAGGGCGGGCTGGATCCGCGCAACCCGTGGCCGCTGCCGCCGAAGCGGACGCTCAGCACCTACGCCCTGGAGGAGGGTGGCAAGCGCCGGTGGGGAACTGAGGTGACCGGCTTCGGCGGGCGTGAGGGTTGGCTGTCGCACGTGTACGCGCGCCAGGTCACCGGCACCTCCTCGCGCGACCTGACGCCGGTTCCGGGCAGTGAGTTCGTGCTCGAGGCTGACCTGGCGCTGATCGCCATCGGTTTCCATCACCCCGAGCACGAGGGCCTCATCGAGCAGCTCGACCTCGACCTCGATCAGCGCGGCAACATCCGCACGGAGATGACCTACCGGACCTCGACCAAGGGCATCTACGCCTGCGGCGACGCCCGGATCGGCCAGTCGCTTGTGGTCACCGCCATCGCCGAAGGGCGCAAGTGCGCGCGGGTCGTCAACAAGGACCTCGGCGGCAGCCCGATGGACGCCGACCGCGAGATGCTCGCGGTCGGGGCGTGGAGCGGCGAGTCCGACCGGACACTGCGCCACGAAGCCGAGGCGGCCGGTTCGATCCGCCCCGGTGAGGAGTTCTTCACCGGCCCCGGCGCCCGCTCCTGAAATCCGGCCGGCCGGTTCCATGGCCGCGGGCCGATCCAGGTGGTAATGTGGCTCGCTGAGGGGACGTTTTCCGCTGTTTGGGAAAAATCCGGTTTACTGAAAGCTTGGGACGGGGAAACTCGCCCCTGTACGGTCAGGGAACTGCGCCCCCACTTCCCTGACTCCCCGGGGGACCCAGAAGGATCTGGGCCCCCGGGATTTTTTTATCCCCGCGGACTTGATTTGGGAAGGATCTGCCCTCCAGGCACCAGGTGCCGGGGCGCCGCTGCCCCGGAACTTTGACGAATTACCTGTCGTATATGGGGGGTAAATCGCCAAAGTTCGCGCCAGGCGCCGCTCCACGGTTCCGCCCCGCGCGCGTGACATCCACACTTGAGTCCGCGGGGATTTTTGGCCCGCCGGCGGCGCCCCGATCAAAGCACCGGTCACACTAGAGCGATGCCCAAGTTCTGCCG
>DAIQND010000170.1:0-5600 GCA_036788555.1 Solirubrobacteraceae bacterium
CGCCACCTCGCTGCTCAAGGCGCATCGCACCCACGGGCATCTGGCCGCTCGCCTGGACCCGCTGGGCCGCGAGCCCGAGGGCGACCCGGCGCTCGACCCCGAGCCGCTCGGCCTGACCCCCGAGCTGATGGTCAAGATCCCCAGCCGGATCCTCCGGATGTACGTCCCGGGCGAGACGCTGGCCGAGGCTCTTCCGCACCTGCGCGAGACCTACTGCGGGCCGATCGCCTACGAGATCGAGCACATCGGCTCGCACCGCCAGCGGCTGTGGCTGCGCGAGGCGATCGAGTCCGGCCGCTTCCGGACTCCGCTCTCGCCCGACGAGCAGAAGGCGGTGCTCCGGCGGCTGACCGAGGTCGACGCGCTCGAGCGCTTCATGCACAAGGCCTACCTTGGTCAGAAGCAGTTCTCGATCGAGGGGCTCGACATGACCGTCCCGATGCTCGACGAGCTGATCCAGCTGGCGGCTACCGAGGGAGCGCGCGAGGTGGTGATCGGGATGGCGCATCGCGGTCGGCTGAACGTCCTCGCCCACAACCTTGGCCGCCCCTACGGCACGATCTTCGCCGAGTTCGAGGGAACATCGACGCTTGAGCCGATCACCACGATCCCGCACGGCGGCACCGGCGACGTCAAGTACCACCACGGTGCGCAGGGCTCCTATCAGCTCCCGGAGGGCGAGTCGGTGGTCGTGCGCCTGGAGTCAAACCCCAGCCATCTGGAGTACGTCGACCCGGTGGTGGCCGGAGCCACTCGCGCCGCGCAGACCACCCGCCGCGGGCCTCATGCCAGCCGCGACCCCAACTGCGCGCTGCCGGTGATCCTTCACGGCGACGCCGCCTTCCCGGCCCAGGGGGTGGTGGCGGAGACGCTCAACCTCCAGGCGCTCGACGGCTACACGGTCGGCGGGACCGTCCACATCATCCAGAACAACCAGGTCGGCTTCACCACCGATCCCGACGACGCCCGCTCGACCACCTGGGCCTCCGATCTGGCCAAGGGGTTCGACGTGCCGATCATCCACGTCAACGCCGACGACGTCCCGGCGTGTATCTCGGCCCTGCGGCTGGCGTTCGCCTTCCGCACCCAGTTCGGGCACGACGTGCTGATCGACCTGATCGGTTATCGCCGCTTCGGCCATAACGAGGCCGACGAGCCCGCCTACACGCAGCCGACGATGTACCAGGTGATCAAGAAGCACCCACCGGTGCGCGAGCTCTACGCGCGCCAGCTGATCGCTCAGGGCGTGGTGAGCGAGCAGGAGTCGACCGAGATGACCGACCGCGTGTGGGCGGCCCTCACGGAGGCGCACGAGCAGCTAAAGACCCGGATTCAGCAGGCCAAGGAGCTCGAGCACGCCACGGGCGAGTACGAGCTCGACCGCACCCCGTCGCCCGAGGTCAAGACTGCGGTCTCGGCCGAGCGGCTGCGGGTGCTGAGCGAGGAGCTGCTGAGCGTTCCCGACAGCTTCACCGTCCATCCCAAGCTGGTCCGGCAGCTCGACCAGCGCCGCGAGGCGCTGGAGCGCGGCGAGGGAATCAACTGGGCGCACGCCGAGGAGCTGGCGTTCGCGTCGCTGCTCACGGAGGGCATCCCGATCCGGCTGACCGGCCAGGACACCGAGCGCGGGACCTTCAGCCAGCGCCACCTGGTGCTCCACGACGCCCGCACCGGGCAGGAGTACTCGCCGATCCAGCACCTGCCCGGGGCGCTGGCGCCGATGGAGCTCCACAACAGCCCGCTGTCTGAGATGGCCTGCGTGGGGTTCGAGTACGGCTATTCGCAGGAGGCGCCGGAGACGCTGGTGCTGTGGGAGGCGCAGTTCGGGGACTTCGTCAACGGCGCGCAGGTGATAGTCGACCAGTTCATCGTCTCGGGGCTGGCCAAGTGGGGCCAGAGCACGCGGTTGACGCTCCTCTTGCCACACGGGTACGAGGGCTCCGGGCCCGAGCACTCCTCGGCCCGAATCGAGCGTTTCCTCCAGCTGGCGGCCGAGGGCAATATCCGGGTCGCCAATCCGACCACGCCCGCCCAGTACTTCCACCTGCTGCGCCGCCAGGCGCGGATAGCCAAGCAGCGGCCGCTGGTGATCCTCACGCCGAAGAGCCTGCTGCGGCTCTCGCAGGCCGCCAGCGGACTTCACGAGCTGACCGACGGGCGCTTTGAGCCGGTGCTGGGCGAGCCGGGGATCGATCCCGAGCCGGTGACTCGCCTGATCCTGTGCAGCGGCAAGCTGTATTACGAGCTCGTGGGCCATGAGCGGCGCGCCGAGAGCCCGCAGGTGGCGGTGGGTCGCGTGGAACTGCTCTATCCGTTCCCGCAGGCGGAGATCCTCGCGCTGGTCGAGCGGTACCCGAGCCTGCGCGAGGTGGTGTGGGTCCAGGAGGAGCCACGCAACATGGGCGCCCGCGCCCACATGTCAGCTCGGCTGCGGCAGATCCTCCCGGAGGAGCTTGAGTTCGGCTACATCGGCCGCCCCGAGCGCGCCTCCCCTGGCGAGGGATATCCGATCGCCCACGCGCTCGAGCAGGAGCGGATCATCGCCACCGCGCTCGATCTCGAGTCGCCGGTATCCCAGTTCCCCGGGACCCCGCCGGGCGAGCGGTAGCCAGGCGCTCGCGCGCCGGGCGCCGACGCGCTAACGTCAGGCGCCTCGTGGTGCGCGGAGGTGCTGGTGTAAAGCTGGGGCGGGCGTTGGCCGCGGCCGTGGTCGCGGCGGCGTGCGCGGCGGCCGCTGTCGTGCTCGGGGGATGCGGCGCGGCGAGCGTCATCGACCCGGTGGCCCGGGCGGCGACGGTCTCAAATCAGGCGCGCGGGTACCGGGCGCTGTACGCGATGCGGATCAGCTCTCCGGCGCTTCCGGCGCCGGTCACCGTGGGCGGTAGCGGCTCGTTCGACACGATCGACCGCAGCGGGTCGCTCGACATCCGGATGGACCTCTCGGGGATCCCCCAGGCCAAGCGCCTGCTCGGGTCAAACACGCTCCAGATCCAGGCGATCCTCAGTGGTCTGACGATCTACATGAAGGTTCCGCCGGCGCTGGCGCGCTTCTCCTCGGCGTTGAAGCCTTGGCTCGAGATCAACCTGGCGAGCGCCACCCAGGCCCAGGGTCTATCCGGGATCTCGTCTTTGAGCGGCGATCCGATGTCGAGCGATCCCAGCCAGTTCCTGCGCTATCTGCGGGCGATTTCGGGCAGCGTGACCAGAGTCGGCGCCGCGTCGGTGGACGGCATCCAGACCACGGAGTACCGGGGCCAGGTGGATCTGAACCGGGTGCCGGACGTCGTGCCGGCGGCGTCGCGGGCGGAGGCTCGGCGGACGATCAAAGAGATCGAGCAGATGACGCATCTGCACGTGCTGCCGGTGAAGGTATGGGTGGACGCCAACCACCTGGTTCGCCGGATGCGGTTCTCGCTTCAGGAAAACGCGGCGGGCGCCGGCCCGCTGGCGATGACGATGACGATCGACATCCCGCAGTACGGACCGCAGCAGCCGCCGCAGCTCCCGCCGGCGAGCGAGGTCACCAACCTGACCGGTAGGCTCGGCGCGGCCCCGTCCACGAGTAGCGGCTAGCTGCTCCTTTCGCTTTCTGACACCCTTTCGCCATCCGCTTTCGTAGAGAAGGAACAAGCAGGGATACCGCCCGTCGCCATCTGACGCCGAGCTTCGGCGTCCACGACATGGCGATCGATCTGGGCACCGCCAACACGCTGGTGTACGTCGGCGGGAAGGGGATCGTGGTCTCCGAGCCGTCGGTGGTCGCCTCCGACGTGGACACCGGGCTGGTGCACGCCGTCGGCTCCGACGCCGAGCGGATGATCGGGCGCACGCCGGCCAACATCGCCGCCACCCGGCCGCTGCGCCACGGCGTGATCGCGGATTTCGAGGTCACCGAGCAGATGCTGCGCTACTTCATCCGCAAGACGATCGACCGCCGGATGGCTCATCCGCGCTTGATCGTGTGTGCGCCTTCGGGGGTCACCGAGGTCGAGAAGCGCGCGGTCGAGGAGGCGTCGCTGGCCGCCGGAGCGCGGCGAGTCCACCTGATCGAGGAGCCGATCGCCGCCGCGATCGGCGCCGGGATCGCGATCGAGGAGCCGGTCGGCCGGATGGTCGTCGACGTCGGCGGCGGGACCAGCGAGGTGGCGGTGATCTCGCTGGGGGGAATCGTCGTCTCGCGCTCGATCCGCAGCGGCGGCTATGAGATGGACGAGGCGATCGCGCACTACCTGCGCTCGGTTCACCAACTCGCGGTCGGCTCGCAGACCGCCGAGCGGATCAAGATCTCGATCGGGTCGGCGGTCGCCGACGAGGTCGAGGAGTCGGTAGAGGTGCGGGGCCGGCACCTGCTCACCGGGCTCCCCACCGCGATCCGGCTCTCAGCGGCCGAGGTGCGCGCCGCGATCGCGCCGGTCCTCAGCGAAATCCTCCAGGCGATCCGCGACACCCTGGAGGAGACGCCGCCCGAGCTGTCGGCCGACATAGCCCGCGACGGGATCCTGCTGGCCGGCGGCGGCACCCTGGTGCGCGGGTTCAGCCAGCTGGTGGCGGCCGAAACGGGGATGCCGGTTCATTCGGCCGAGTCGCCGCTGACCTGCGTCGTCTACGGGTCAGGCCAGGCGCTTGACCATCTCGACAGACTGGCGCGGACGAGCCGCTACCGCGGGCCGGCGATGTCCGGCCGGCGCAGCAGCTAGCTACTTGCCCCGGCGCAGCAGCTAGGCGCTCAGCCTCGCCTCAGGCGGCGGTGGCGAGCACGGCGGCCTCGCTGGAGGTCGGCGAGGGGGCCGTCCCGTCGCGCGAGAAGTCGATGGCCGGCTCATCCACGGGACGCAGCAGCAGGTTGGTGAGATCGAGCAGGTAGTTCTGATGCAGCCGCCATGGGCCGCGGACTCCCTGCTTGGGAAACTGCTCGAGCGAGCGGACGATGTAGCCGGAGGAGAAGTCGACGAACGGCAGCGTCCGCGCGGCCGGGTCGCGCCGGCGCGGCGTCGCCGACGCGTATCCGTGCTCATCCATATGGGCGAGCAGCCGGACGACGTAGCGGCAGGTGAGATCACACCTGAGCGTCCACGAGGCGTTGGTGTATCCGAAGGCGAAGGCGAAATTCGGCACCCCGGAGAGCATGCAGCCCCGGTAGACGAGGCTGTCTGGGGGATGGAGCGGCTGCCCGTCCAATGCCAGCTCGGCGCCCCCCAGCAAGAGCACGCTCAGCCCGGTGGCCGTGACGACGAGGTCGGCCTCGAGCTCGGTCCCGGAGGCGAGGCGGATGCCGCGCTCGGTGAAGGTCTCGATCCGGTCGGTGACCACCGACGCGCGGCCGGCCCGGATCGCCGCGAACAGGTCCTCGTCGGGCACCAGGCACAGGCGCTGCTCCCACGGGTTGTAGGTCGGCGTGAAATGCGTATCGATGTCGTAGCCCTCCGGCAGCGAGCGCTCGACTCCGCGACGGATCAGCCGCTTCATCAGCTCCGGTCGGCGGCGGCTCAGCTGGAAGCTCAGCGTCATCAGCAGCGAGTTCTTCCAGCGAACCAGCCAATAGGCCAGGCGGGGGGGAAAGAGCCGCCGCGCAAGCTGGGCCAGCGGGTCCCTGCCGGGCA
>DAIQND010000171.1:0-5598 GCA_036788555.1 Solirubrobacteraceae bacterium
GGCTTCCCAACCCGGCGCGACGCTATCCCACATCTCCGACATCCCGGCCGCTCAAGCGCGCGGTCGTCGACAGATCGGCCTGCGCAGCTCCGACCGCCGCCACAAAAGCCTCGCTTCGGCCCGCCGCGAGCTGACCGCACCGCAGCAGCGAGAGGAGCGCCAGGCGCCTATGGTGCAGCGCGCCAGCCGCCTGGATTGCCACGATCACAACACCAAGGCCAGGTACGACAGGCCGGCCGCAAGCATTGGCCGGGACCGAAGGCGGCGTTACTCCTCCATCTCGCTGACGGCGAGCAGATGTGGATCTACGACGCCGCCATGCGCTACGACGAGGAACGGGTCCCGCTTCGTCGTGCTCGCGCGCAAGGAGCACGGCTCGGGCTTCTCGCGAGACTGGGCGGCGAAGGGGGGACGCGGCTGCTCGGCGCGCCCGCCGTGGTCGCTCAAAGTTTCGAGCGGATCCATCCTCGAACCTGGTCGGCATGGGTGTGTCACCGCCCCCAGTTCAATGACGGCGACTCGAGCCAGTCGCTCGGGCTAACGACGACGGAAGCCGAGTTCGCCCTCGAGCAAGCGGCTCGTGTGAACGACACGCCAGCTGCGAGTCCCCGGTCAGGTGGCTGTTCCTGAGCGCCCGACACGTCGCTTGGTCCCGGGCGGGCCGGTGAGAATCGCGAGCAACTCGCCGACGTTCTGCTCGCGGGCGATCGGATCGGGAAGGGGAAAATGCGCGTTGATCGTGTAATGGTTGCGGCGCCCGTTTCGCTCGCGCGCGATGTAGCCGCCGTCGGCGAGCTCGACCACGATGCGGTGCGCGGCGCGCTCGGTGATCCCGACCCGCTCGCCGATCTCCCGCAGGCGCACGCCGGGGTCCCGCGCGATGCAGATCAAAACCTGCGCGTGGTTGGTGAGGAAGGCCCACGTGGGTTCGCTTTTCTCGGGCACGGTATCTAGATTACCAATTCTAGACTTTCATTTCATGCTACGGTGGACAGGTAACTGAGAGGACCCTGAAGATCCCCTCGAAGACTCCGAGGAGACTCGCTATGCCGTCCCGATCCCCCAGCACGCTGCGCGACTCGCCCGCCGCCGCGTTCTCCCCGCCGACGGGCGACCGATCGCCGGCGCCCGGCGCCGAGGGCGCCCCCGGGCAGCAACGCCAAGGTCGTCGCACGGTCCGTGACGTGCGCATGCCCGTAGCCGACGCCGGTGCCCGCGGCCACCCGCCGCACCTGACCGGGAGACGCGGAACGAGCGCCTGCGCCGCAAGGCACACCGCTTCCGGCTGCACGGCTATGCGGTGCTGACCGTCGCCCTGGTCGCCTTCCTCATCGCGCTCGCCGTCTCGAACACGGCTGCCGTGAAGGTCCACTGGGTGTTCGGCAGCTCCCATGTCCCGCTCGTCTGGCTGGTGCTGATCGCCGCGGTGGTGGGGTGGCTGCTCGGGCTGCTCGCCACCGGCGCATTCCACTGGCGCACCCGGGCGCCGCGACGGGGCCGGGGGCGCTCATGAGCGACCGCCATCTCCGCATCCTGCGGCAACTGGCTCAGCAGCGCCGGCGGGTGCTGCGTGACCACGACGCCGTCGATCACTCCGGTGAAGCCGGATCCGCAGCGCTGCGGCAGCGGCTCACCCGCGCGGTGACACGGACCGAGGCACAGGTGACGGGCGCCGAAGCCCGACGAACCATCCGCCGGCCCGGCCGCCACCGCTGAGGGACGCGGCCGCCGAGGACGGGGCCGCTGCCGCGCGGCGGCCCGGTCAGAGCCCGCGCTGGCGCGCGTCGTCGGCGAGCGCGGCGCGCATCGCACCGGGCTGGATCTGCGCCTGGATCTCCGCGATGAGCCTCTCGTGCCGCCCCGCCTCCCGGTGGACCGAGTCCTGAAGCCCTTCGACCATCTGCTCAAGGTGCGCGACCCGCGTCTCCAGTGACTGCACCCGCTCGGCCTGCGGCAGGGCGGCGTCGGATGCGGGCTCCTCGCGCACGGCCAGGGCGGCCAGGAGCAGGAACAGGCTCGCCCCCAGCCCGGCCGCGAGCCGGCGGATCTGCCGGATCCGCGCGATCAGGCCCTCGCGGTCGCCGGCGGCGCTCATCGCCAGCGGGCGGTCCGGGGCTGCCGAGGCCGCAGCGGGTATCGCTCGCGCTCCTCCTCGGTCATCTGGCGGATCACGAGGGACCCTCTCTGCACCTGATCGCGGACGGCGGCCAGTTTCTCCTGGCGCCGCTCCTCCGCGCGCTCGCTCGTCGTCTTCATGCAGTCTCACCCTCCCCGTGGGGGCCGTAGATCTCCTCCGGGTGCCCGCCGTGCGGCGGCGAGGCCGCGGCGGCACGCCGAGCCTCCTTCTTCGTCTGCTTCTCGCTGCGCCGGTCACGCAGACGCGCCTCACGATTGAGCTTGCCCATCGTGGTCTTCTTCTTGCCGCGCGAACTCATGAGGCGCACATCCCCCGGTCGGCGGCAGCGCGACCGGAGTGGTCGCGAGGGGGGCGTGACACCCCCCGTCGCGTCCGTCCGGTCATACCGGGACGACGTTGGCGGCTGCCGGGCCCTTGGGGCCCTGCTCACTGTCGTAACTGACCTTGGCGCCCTCGGCCAACGACCGGTAGCCGTCGCCCTGGATGGCGGAATGATGGACGAACAGGTCCTTACCAGGCTCGTCGGGAGTGATGAACCCGAAGCCCTTGTCGTCGCTGAACCACTTCACTGTCCCTGTGGGCATGGTGCCCTCTTTCGTTCACGTGCGCGGCGTGACACGCGGGGCGCTGTGAACAGCGAACTGGCGAAACGCGGGCACTGCATCGATGGCAGGCGAATACCTGGCCGCAACAGACGGTACAGGAAAGTTCGGCACCCATCACATTTTCTTGTGGTCAGGCGCCGCAGGCGGTGGCGCGACCGCCGCCGGGGAGTCGGAACCCCCGAGGTGGTACGGTTGACCATGAGGGGGGTGGCTCTCCCCCAAGGGCCCAGCTCATCCCAGGAGCCGCTGGCCAGCCGACGCATCCCGTCGCGACCGGAAGGAGCCGCAATGTTCGCAGGGTCGGGCAATGCTCACCAGCGCGTGGCTGATTCCCCCTGTCCCCGGTTCTTCATCCCGATGGAGGAAGGGCCGGCGGGAGAGGAGACCTACCAGGACCTGCGCCGGACGGTCGAGTCGGAGATGGGACGGGCGCCCCGCTCACGGCGGATCATGGAACTGTGGACCCGCCGCGGCAACCTCGACTGTGTCACCGCGGTCGGCGCGCCGGATCCGGTCACGGGCGGCACCGTGACGGCGATCTTCGACATGGGGCTTCGGCAGCCGTTCGTCGTCGTCCATCGAGACGCCGTCGATCCACAGCGCCACTCGTGCAGCGTGCTGGGTTGCAGCGCCTACTCGGTCTCGGAGTTCTCCGCATGAGCACCCTGCAGGAGATCGAGGCGATCCAGGCCGAGGTCAACTATTACCGCGACAGCGTCGCGCTGCTCCGCGCGCGGCTCTACCGGCGAGGCGCCGGGAACACCCCGCGGCTGGAGGAGCTCGAGCGACGGCTGAACAGCGCCGAGCAGCGCCTGCGGGCCGCGCGCGGCCAGCCGCGATCCAGCCTTCGTCTCTGACGCCTCCGCCATGCGCACCCCGCGGACGATCCCCGGGCCTCAGCGCTCGAAGCCGCGTTCCAGTTGCAGCGCGGAGCCGCGAGGACCAAGATAGGGGTCGTGTCCGAGCGCCCCGCGTCGGTGAGCTCGCGCCCCGAGTTGACGCTGTCCGGGCGGGTGCGGCTGTTGGAGGTCGATCCGGAGCTGGGCAGCCGCCTGAGCGGCGAGGAGCTCGCTCGCGCCCGGGAATCCGCGATGGTGCCCGCCCTGCATCTGACGCAGGGTCAGTGGGACATCCAACAGCTGCGGCGGGCGCGCGGGGTCCGCGGCGAGGTGTACGGGTTCGTGCTCGCCTCGGGCGCGATCACGCTCGATGTCAGCCTGGGGGCGCGCACCGCGACGCGGGCGCTCGCGCGCGGCGAGCTGATCCTGCTCGACGGCTGGGACAACGACACGCTACCGGCGAGGTGGGGCTGGACGGTGCTTGAGCCGAGCACGATCGGGGTCATCGACGAGCGGCTCGAGGTCATCGCCCAGCACTGGCCGAAGCTCATGACCTCGCTGGTCATCCGCGCCGCCGATCAGGCCCGGCACGCGATGCTGCAGCAGGCGATCAGCCAGTTGCCGCGGGTCGAGGACCGGCTCCTGGCCGCGATGTGGTCGCTGGCCGACGCCCGAGGGGTGGTTCGCCAGGACGGCATCCTCGTGCCGCTGTCGCTCACCCACGAGGCGCTCGCGCAGATGGTCGGCGCGCGCCGCCCGACGGTCAGCCTGGGGCTGAAGGCGCTCAGCACGCGTGGCCTGTTGCGGGCCACCGCCGAGGGCTGGGTGATCGCCCGGGACTCCCTCGACGGCTTCCTGGCCGAGGATCCCGGCTCCCGCGACGGGTGCGTCGACCCCCCCGATTGAGCCCAGGCACGCGGCCTCGGCCTTGGCCTCGGCCTCGGTCGACCGCGTCCGCGCGGGCCGGACCGCCGCGCACCGTCCTCCGGGAGCGGCGGGTCCTCAGCGGGCCGGCACCACGGAGAGGCGCGCCGACGGTGGGTGGATCGTGAGTTGCCGGATCTCGTCGAAACACACCGGGGTGTCGTCGATCTGGAGCATCCGGGGCGATCCCGTCTCCCCGACGCGATCCCAGGCATCGGCCCCGGGGAGCGGGACGACCAGGCCGGTGATCCTGCCACCATCGACGGTGATCACCTCGACCCTGAGGCGTGCCAGCTCCGCGGAGGCGCACAGCTGCTCCATCGCGATGAGGTACTCGGCGTATCGATCGTCCCACTGGAAGTCGGCGTCCGGGTCCTCGGGAGGAGGGGGCTCGCTCGTCATCGGCTCCGACCTCCTTGACCCCGCCGGGCCGACCCTCCGGCGCGCCCCTCAGCCGACTGAGCGGCACGGGCGCCGCGGTCCTCCGACGGCGCGCGAGTGACCGATGCCCGCACGCCCCGGCCTGGGGCGCGCGGTCCGTCGGTCCCCCGATACGAGCCGCGCGGTGCGCGCGCTCGCGTCCTGGCTCTGTCTCGCATGGGCGAATGCGTCGTCTCGTCGCGCTCCGCGGATCCCTTCCCCGATCTGGAGCAGGAATCGCCCACGGGCGAAGTTCCAGGCGCGGGCGCCGTCACCGGACGGCTCCACACCAGCATTGTCAACGTTGATCTCCGCATGAACGGTCCTCGGCCGGAAACTCGAACGACGGTGTTCGCGGGACCGGAGGCGGCGACCGAGCGTGCGATCGCCGTGAACGTTCCGTGACGTGAGCGCTGCACCTGCCGCGATCGGTGATCGGCGACGGGAACCGCAACGGCAAGTGTACCGCAACCGGGGCTCCGGTCAGCCCCCCGGGAACGCCCCGGCCTTCGGAGGGGTAGCCTTGCGGGACCGCTTCGCTGGGGCTCCTTCCGTCTTGCTGCCCTTGTGGATCACTGCTGACGAGACGGAAAGAGGAGCTTTGATGAGTCCGGAACTGCTGTCGGGCGGCGCCCTCAACGCGGCGCTGGCCAACGAGCTCGGCAAGCTGATC
>DAIQND010000172.1:0-5575 GCA_036788555.1 Solirubrobacteraceae bacterium
AGCGCGACGCCATCGAGTTCGTCAAGGCCGACATGGAGGCGCCGCGTCCCATGGACCGGCTGATCTGTGGCGACGTCGGCTACGGCAAGACCGAGGTGGCGCTGCGGGCGGCGTTCAAGTGCGTGCAGGACGGCAAGCAGGTGATGCTGCTGGCTCCGACCACGATCCTCGCCCAGCAGCACCACGGAACGTTCTCCGAGCGGCTGAAGGACTACCCGGTGACGATCGAGCACGTCTCACGGTTCCGCTCCGCGGCCGAGCAGCGCGAGGCGGTCAAGCGTTTTTCCACCGGCCAGGTCGACGTCCTGATCGGGACCCACCGGCTGCTCTCGCGCGACGTGCGGCCCAAGGAGCTGGGGCTGCTGGTGGTCGATGAGGAGCAGCGCTTCGGCGTCAAGCAGAAGGAGCTGCTGCGTCAGCTCAAGCTGCGGGTCGACGTGATCTCGATGAGCGCCACGCCGATCCCCCGCACGCTGCAGATGTCGCTGGCCGGCGTGCGAGACATCAGCGTGATCGAGACCCCGCCGGAGGGGCGGCGCCCGATCAAGACCTACGTCGGCGAGTACGACGAGGAGCTGGTCAAGCAGGCGCTCCAGCGCGAGCACGCGCGCGACGGCCAGGCGTTCTTCATGCACAACCGGGTGGAGTCGATCGATGAGACCGCCGAGCGGCTGCGCGCGCTGTGCCCGGAGATGCGCTTCGAGGTGGCCCACGGGCAGCTGGACGAGAAGGACCTGGAGGAGCGGATGCTGCGCTTCCTGCGCGGCGACGCCGACGTGCTCGTGTGCACGAGCATCATCGAGTCGGGGATCGACATCCCCCAGGCCAACACGCTGATCGTCGAGCGGGCCGACACCTTCGGGCTGGCCCAGCTCTACCAGATCCGCGGCCGGGTGGGGCGCTCGCGCGAGCGCGCCTACGCCTATCTGCTTTATCCGAGCTCGGCGGCATTGACCGCGGAGGCCAGCCAGCGGCTCTCGGCGCTGTCTGACTACACCGAGCTCGGCGCCGGGTTCAAGATCGCCATGCGCGACCTGGAGATCCGCGGCGCCGGGAACCTGCTGGGCGATGAGCAATCCGGCCACGTCGCCGCCCTCGGTTTCGAGCTCTACATGCAGATGCTCGACGAGGCCGTGGCCGCTGCCGCCGACGGCGGTGCGCCGGAGGACGAGTGGGAGCCGGTACGGCTCGACGTCAACGTCGACGCCTACGTACCGTCTGACTACATCCCCTACGAGCAGGCCAAGATCGAGGTTCATCGGCGGATCGCCGGCGCCCGTGAGGTGGCCGACCTGATGCTCCTGCGCGAGGAGCTCGAGGACCGCTTCGGCGACCCACCGGAACCGCTCCTGAACCTGATCTCGCTTCAGCAGGCGCGGATCAAGCTCGGCCAGGTGGGCGCCCGGGCGGTGTCGTTCCGCGGTGGCCGGCTGGCGGTGGCGCCGATCGAGCTCGACTCGGTGCGCGCCAAGCGGGTGCGCCAGGAGATCCCCGAGGCGCTTTACGAGTCCGGCAAGGCGCAGCTCTCGCTGCGGGTGCCCGACGATCCGGTCAAGCAGTTCCCGGCTGTCGTGCGCGCGGCCGACGTGCTGCTCGCGGTCACGCGCGAGGCGGCGTAGTTTCGTGGCGAGCTACGAGGTGCGGGGGCGCGTTGCGCTGATCACCGGCGGGGCCCGGGGAATCGGGTTTGCCGTCGGTCACGCCCTGGCCCGGCGGGGAGCATCGGTGGCGCTGGTCGACGTCGACGCCGGTGGGGTGGCCGAGGCCGCCGGGCGGCTCGAGCGGGGCCGCGCGATCGGACTGGCGGCCGACGTGACCAACACGGCGGAGGTGGAGCGTGCGATGGCCGCCGCCGTCGGACGCTTCGGAGGCGTGGACATCGTGGTCGCCAACGCCGGGATCGCGCCCAGCCCGGGGACGGTGAGGCGGATGCCCGCGCCCGAGTGGGAGCGGGTGATCGACGTCAACCTGCTGGGCGTCTACCGGACGGTGATGGCCGGCCTTGACCAGGTGATCGCGCGCCGCGGCCAGGTGGTGGTGATCTCAAGCGTCTACGCGTTCGTCAACGGGGTGATGCTCTCGCCCTACGCCGTCGCCAAGGCCGGGGTCGAGCAGCTGGGACGGGCGCTCCGGGTCGAGCTGGCGCCCCACGGGGCGAGCGCGACGGTCGCCTACTTCGGCTTCGTGGACACCGAAATGGTGCGCCACGGGGTGGCGGAGCGCCAGCGGATCAGCGGCGGCGACGAGGAGGCGCTGCCGGAGTTCTTGCGCCGGCGGATCAGCCCCGCGCAGGCGGGGGAGGCGGTGGCTCTGGCCGTCCAGCGGCGGCGCCCGCGGGTGATCGCGCCGCGCTGGTGGGCGGCCGCCTCGATCCTGCGGGGCGTGCTGAGCCCGGCGTTTGACGCCGCCGCCGCGCGCAGCTCGCGGCTGCACGCGGAGGTTCGGCAGCTCGAGGCGGCACGAGCCGAGGGAGGGTCGGCGGGCGCCGGGGGCGAGGGACCCTCTTAGGGAGTCTCGCTACCATCGGCGAACTCGATGAGGAAGTACCTCAGCAGGCTCACGGCGCTCGGCGCCTTTTTTGTGGCGGCGGTGGCGATCGCCGGTTGCGGTAGCGGAATCCCCGGCAACTCGGTGGCCGACGTCGCCGGCAACCCGATCACCATCCAGGCGTTCAAGCACTGGATGTACGTGGCGGCCAAGAGCCAGGCGGCGCAGAACCCGGGCGCGCCGGTGATCGTCGCCAACGATCCGCCGCAGTTCAACAGCTGTGTCGCGGAGGTTCGTCACGAGATCCCGACGCTGGCCAGCACGCCGACCAAGCAGATCCGCGCCGATTGCAAGCAGCTCTTCGGATCGCTCTCAAGCCAGGTGATGCAGTTCCTGATCGAGGGCTACTGGTACCAGCTGGAGGCGGCGCGCGACCACATCACCGTCACCAATGCCCAGGTGGAGAAGGCGTTCAAGACCGCTGAGGCGGCGCAGTTCTCCTCGCAGTCGCAGTTCGCCGCGTTCCTGTCCCAGACCGGGCAGACGCGTCAGGACATCCTCTTCCGCTTCCGGATCAACCAGATCTTCAGCAAGCTGCTGGCCAGGCAGACCAAGAAGGTCAGCTCGAGCGATATCCAGAGCTACTACAACAGCCACCGCAGCCAGTTCGGGACCCCCGAGACCCGGGACATCCGCATCGTGCTGACCAAGACGGCGGCCCAGGCCGAGGCCGCGAAGAAGGCGCTTGAGTCCGGCAAGAGCTGGAACACGGTCGCCAAGCGCTACTCGGTCGACCCTACCTCCAAGAACAACGGCGGCCTGCTGGTCGGCGTGAGCCAGGGCCAGGAGGACGCGGCCCTCAACAGCGCCGCCTTCTCGGCGCCGCTCGACAAGCTTCTCGGGCCGGTGCACGGCCAGTTCGGCTACTACGTCTTCGAGGTGACGAAGATCACCACGGCCACCCAGCAGAGCCTCGCGCAGGCGACGCCGCTGATCCGCCAGACATTGTCCGGCCAGCAATCGAATAACGCCCAGAACGCGGTCAACACGCTGGTCCGTGATCACTGGCTGGGCAAGACGAGCTGCCGCAGTGACTACGCGATGGCCTACTGCAGCGGTTACAAGGCGCCCAAGACCGCGACCACCGGGACGGGGTGAGCGCCGGGACGCCGGTGAGCGCCGAGGCGCTGCTGCGGCTCGATGCGATCACCCGGCGGCTGCGAGCGGAATGTCCGTGGGACCGCGAGCAGGACGAGCGCTCGATCGTTCCCCACACGGTGGAGGAGGCCTACGAGCTGGCCGACGCCGCCCACCGCGGTGACGACGCCAAGCTGCTCGACGAGCTCGGCGACGTGCTGTTTCAGGTCTACTTCCTCGCGCTGCTGCTTCAGGAGCGGGGCACCGGTGACCTGGCCGAGGTGGCCGAGCACTGCGCCGAGAAGCTGATCCGCCGCCACCCGCACGTGTTCGGTGAGGCGGAGGCCTCGACCGCCGCCGAGGTGCTGCGCAACTGGGACCAGATCAAGGCCGGGGAGGCGGGGCGCGAGCCGGGTCTGTTCGGCGAGGTGCCGGAGAACCTGCCGGGTCTCCTGTACGCCCGGAAGGTGCAGCGGCGCGCGGCATCCGGCGGCTTTGACTTTGCCTCGGCAAGGGAGGCGATGGACAAGGCGCACGAGGAAGTGGCCGAGCTGGCGGCCGAGGCGCTGGACGGATCGCGGGAGGCGCGTTTTCACGAGGTCGGCGACGCGCTGTTTGCGCTCGTGGCGGTGGCGCGAAAGCTCCACGTCGACCCCGAGATCGCGCTCCGCGCGGCTGCCGACCGTTTCCGCGACCGGTTCGGATAGGGTGCCACCCGCCCTATGAGCCAGATAGAGCACGTCCACGCACGCCAGATCCTCGACAGCCGCGGCAACCCCACGGTCGAGGTGGAGCTGAGCCTGCGATCGGGGGCGTGGGGCCGCGCGGCGGTGCCATCCGGCGCCTCCACCGGCGAGTTTGAGGCCACCGAGCTTCGTGACGGGGGCGCGGAATGGCTGGGCAAGGGGGTCTCGCAGGCCGTGGCCAACGTCAACGGCGAGATCGCCGAGGCGGTACGCGGCGAGGACGCCTCCGCCCAGGCGGCGCTTGACCGGTTGCTGAACTCGCTGGACGGGACGCCGAACAAGTCACGCCTCGGCGCCAACGCGATCCTCGCCGTGTCGCTGGCCGCCGCCCATGCCGCCGCCGCCGAGGAGCGGCTGCCGCTGTGGCGCTACCTCGGCGGTGAGACCGCGCACGTGCTGCCGGTGCCGATGATGAACGTCCTCAACGGCGGCAAGCACGCCGACAACCTCGTGGATTTCCAGGAGTTCATGATCGTGCCGGTGGGCGGTCCGACGTTTGCCGAGGCTCTGCGGATGGGCTCAGAGGTGTTCCACCGCCTGAAGGAGACGATTCACGCGCGCGGGATGTCGACGGCGGTCGGCGACGAGGGCGGCTTCGCCCCCGACCTTGACTCCAACGAGCAGGCGCTCGAGCTGCTGATGGAGGGGATTCGCGCCGCCGGCTACGAGCCGGGCGAGCAGGTGGCGATCGCGCTTGACCCAGCGGTCTCGGAGATCTTCCGCGACGGCGCGTATGTGCTCGATAGCGAGGGGCGGACGCTTTCGGCCGGTGAGCTGACGGACTATTGGGAGGACCTGGCGGGCCGCTATCCGATCCTCTCGCTGGAGGACGGGATGGACGAGGAGGACTGGGAGGGATGGGCTGGACTCACGCAACGCCTGGGCGAGCGGGTGCAGCTGGTCGGCGACGATGTGTTCGTGACCAATGTCGAGCGGCTGCAGCGGGGGATCGATTCGGGCGTCGCCAACTCGATCCTGATCAAGGTCAACCAGATCGGCACGCTCACCGAGACGCTCGAGGCGATCCGCCTGGCGCGGGAGAACGGCTACACCGCGGTGATGTCGCATCGCTCCGGGGAGACCGAGGACGTGACGATCGCCGACCTGGCGGTGGCGACCGGCTGCGGCCAGATCAAGGCCGGCGCGCCGTCGCGGACCGACCGCGTGGCGAAGTACAACCAGCTCCTGCGGATCGAGGAGGCGCT
>DAIQND010000173.1:0-5528 GCA_036788555.1 Solirubrobacteraceae bacterium
GGACTCGATCGTTTCCTCAACCGTTCCCCAGCTCGCCGAGCAGTGGACGCTGATGTCCGAGCGCTACCTATCGCGCCGGAGCCTCATCGTGGGCCCGTCGATCAAGACCGGCATGCCGATCCGGATCGACAACCCGCATGAGGTCGGTGCCGACCGGCTGGTAAACGCGGTCGCCGCCTACGAGCGAGTACGCGACGCCTGCGTGGTCGTCGACTTCGGGACCGCGATCACCTACGACGCCGTCTCCGCCGAAGGCGAGTACCTGGGTGGGATCATCACGCCCGGCGCCGAGATCTCGATGGACGCGCTCTACGAGCGGGCGGCAAAGCTGCCGAAGGTGGAGATGGCCGAGCCGCGGGCGCTGATCGGCAAGTCGACGGTCGAGGCGATCCGCAGCGGCATCGCGTTCGGGTTCGCCGGCCAGGTCGAGGGGATCGTCAGGCGGTTGCGCGCCGAGCTCGGGCCTGAGAGCACGGTGATCGCCACCGGCGGGCTCGCCGGCGCACTGGTGCCGTTCATCCGCGAGACGATCGACGAGGTCGACGAGCTGCTTACGCTGATCGGGCTTCGACTGATCTGGGAGCGGAACCGGCCGTAGGCACCGCGACATCGGGCGTGCGGGCGACCGAGGCGGCAAGGATCAGGAAGGTCATCCGGCGCCGCTCGTCGGGGTGCTCGGCGCTGAACTGGTCGTAGGCGCCGATCAGCTGCCGGATCGCCGCGAACACCGGCGCATCGTCGATCTCCTCCGGGACGTCGCAGGCGAGCCGTGCGAGGGCCAGAGGCTCGGTGGGGTCACCGCCTCGGAACCCTGAGATGACCGCTAGAAGCAGCGCGTCGGCGACGCGATCGAGCAGCACGTGGGGGGCTCGCTCGCGCTCCCCGACCGCCGGGCCGGCAGGCTCCAGTGGCGCGCCGGCGGCGATCCGCAGCGCCTGCTCGGAAGCCACCGAGCGGATCTGCTCCGGGGTAAGGCCCACCTGCAGCGCGGTACGCAGCTGAAAGCCGATCGAGATCGCGGTCAGGCCGTAGGGGGCATCGGAGGCAAAGAGGATCTGCCCGGGCGGCACCAGCGAGAACAGCGCCTCGAGATCGGAGGGCATCCACCAGGCGGTGTCGAACAGGAGGTTCGGATGGTCGGGGGCGACGCGCCAGATCCAGGACAAATCGCAGACCCCGGCGTGGGCGAGGATCAGCCTGGCGTTGGGGAACTCCCCGGCCAGCTCCACCGCATCGAGACCCAGGGCCGGAATCCCGCGGCCGGCGTGGATCAGCACCGGCAGCGTCCGTTCGTGGGCCAGCGCGACGACGTCGCGGACCCGAGGATGGTCAAGCGTGAACTGTTCGGCGCGAGGGTGCAGCTTGATGCCCCTGGCCCCGAGGCCGAGCGCGCGCTCGGCCTCCTTCACCGGGGAATCGTGGGGGTTGACGCGACAGAACGCAACCAGCCGCCCGCCGGAGCGGGCCGCCGCCTCGATGACCATGTCGTTGGCGGGCGGATAGCCCGCGGGCTCGTGCATCGGGAACACGAAGGCGCCGCGGGCGTCGGCGAGCTCGAGCCCGGTCAGAAGCTCCTCGGGCGTCTGGCGCATTCCGTCGGGGTCGTTCTGGCCGACGTGGGTGTGCACGTCGAACACCTGGATGCCCGGAACCTGATCGAGCACCAGATCGATCCAGGGCCTGATCATGTCGACGACCTGCCGCATCACCTGATTCGTACCATGGATGCGTGTCCATCCGCGCTCATTCGCTCTCTGAACCGTGGGTGCTAGGCGGCGTGGCGATCCCCAATCGGGTCGTGCTGGCACCGCTGGCCGGGATCGGCAACTGGTTCGTGCGCCTACAGGCCAAGCGCTTTGGCGCCGGCCTGGCGGTCTCGGAGATGGTCTCGAGCTTCGCGGTCCACTACCGCAACGAGCGCACGCTGCGCGAGCTGCTGCGGATCCATCCCGAGGAGCACCCGGTGTCGGTCCAGCTGTTCGGCAACGACCCCGACGTGATGGCCTCGGCGGCCGAGCAGGTGGCGGCAGCCGGAGCGGATCTGATCGACATCAACATGGGCTGCGCGGCGCTGCTGGATGACCCGGCCCGCGCGGGGGCGCTGGCTCAAGCGGCCGCACGGGGGAGCGGGCTGCCGGTGACGGTCAAGCTGCGTTCCGGCCAACGGCCGGGAGACCTGAGCGGTCTCGAGGTGGCCCGGCGGCTGGCGTTCGAAGGAGCGGCGGCCGGGATCTCGATCCATCCGCGCCACGCCTCGCAGCGCCACAAGGGATCTCCGGACTACCGCCTGGTCTCGCGCCTGGCGGATGAGCTGCCGGTTCCGGTGCTGGTCTCCGGCGGATTGCACACCGCCGCGCAGGTCCGTGAGGCGTTTGAGCAGACTGGCGCCGCCGCGGTGCTGCTGGCGCGGGGGTCGCTTGGAAATCCCTGGTTGATCGCCGAGCTGCTGGGGCGGCGCGAGGCGCCGCCGGACGCTGACGAGGTCCTGGACGAGCTCGACTGGGTGATCTCGTGCGCGGTCGAGCATCTGGGGGCAGAGCGGGCGGCGCGGTACCTGCGCAAGTTCTATCCGTGGTACGTGGAGCGGCTGGGCGCCGGCAAAGCTCTCCAGGCGGCGCTCCAAACGGCGCCGACGCTGGCGGCCGCACGCGGGCTGCTCGATCAGCAGAGGGCTCTCGTCGCCGCCGCCTGAGCTCGCGGGGCGCTGGACGGCAGGGCGAGCGCCAAAGCGGTGTCTATACTCATCCGCCCAGCATTCCGGGGGGCTGGAGATTCCCGCCTGAGCAGCGGGTTTTTTCGCATCCGGACCAGAACACGAATCCGAGCAAGAGACCATGCCCAAGGACGTCATCCTCACACCCGAAGGTCTGGCCAACCTCAAGGCCGAACTCGACGAGCTGACCACCCGGCGCCGGCGCGAGGTCGCCCAGCGGATCCGCGAGGCCAGGGAATTTGGCGACATCTCCGAGAACGCCGAATACGACGACGCCAAGAACGAGCAGGCGATGCTCGAGGCGCGGATCGCCTCACTCGAGGAGAAGCTGCGCTCGGCCACGGTGATCGAGCCCTCTTCCATCTCTAACGACGTGGTCGGAGTGGGATCGATCGTGCACGTCAAGGACGAGTCAGGCAAGTCGGTGAAGTACACGATCGTCGGGTCGGCGGAAGCAAGCCCGACGGAGATGAAGCTGTCCAACGAGTCGCCGGTCGGCAAGGCGCTGCTCGGCCACAAGCGTGGGGAACAGGTCACGATCTCGACCCCGAAGGGCGAGCGCCGCCTCAAGATCACCAAGATCGACGTCGCGAAGTGAGAGCGAAGCGCGAACGGTCAAGCGAGCCGGAGGCGAAGCGACGTTTTCAGAACGCGGGGCGGGATGCCCCGCGGAGCTAGCCCGCGGTGGCCGAGGAGGGCGCCTCGGAGGATATTTTTGCGGTTCGCCGGCGCAAGCTCGACGCGCTGCGGGCTGATGGAGTCGAGCCGTTCCCCCACGAGTTCGAAGGGGTCGAGCCGATCGCCGCGGTCCGCCAGCAGCACGAGTCGCTGGCGCCGGGTGAGGAGGCCGACGCTCAGCACCGTGTAGCCGGGCGGCTGGTGGCGCGCCGGGGCCAGGGGCGGATGGCGTTCCTCGACCTGGTCGACCGCAGCGGGCGGATCCAGCTTCAGGCGCGCGTCGACGAGCTCGGCGAGGCCGGTATGGCGCGGCTGTTGGAGCTTGACCTCGGCGATTTGGTTGGCGTCGACGGGACGGCGTTCCGGACCCGGCGCGGCGAGCTCAGCCTGCGAGTCGAGCGCTACGAGCTGCTGGCCAAGTCGCTGCGGCCGCTGCCCGAGAAGCGACACGGTCTGCGCGACGTGGAGCAGCGCTTGCGCCACCGCGAGCTCGACCTGATCGCCAACCCCGAGGTGCGCGATGTGTTCATCACGCGCTCGAGGGTGATCGCCGCCATCCGGCGGTTCCTGGACGCCGAGGGGTTCCTGGAGGTGGAGACACCGGTCCTCCAGCCTTTGTACGGCGGAGCGCTGGCGCGGCCGTTCACGACCCATCACAACCAACTCGACCGCACGCTCTACCTGCGGATCGCCACCGAGCTGTATTTGAAGCGGCTGATCGTGGGGGGGCTTGAACGGGTCTACGAGATCGGCAAGGACTTCCGCAACGAGGGCGTGGACTCGACCCACAACCCGGAATTCACGATGCTCGAGTGGTACGAGGCCTACGCCGACTATCGCGCGGTGGCGGAGCGGTGCGAGCGGCTGGTGGCCTACGTGGCCTCGGAAGCCGGCTATTCAGGACCGATCGACTTCACGCCGCCGTGGCGGCGAGTGGCGCTGACCGACGCGATCCGCGCGCAGACCGCAATTGACATCGGCCGGTTTACCGAGCGCGACGCGCTGGCGGAGGAGATGCGATCGCGCGGGTACGCGGCCCCGGAGGACGATTCGTGGGCGCAGCTGGTCGACGAGCTGGTCTCAAAGCACGTCGAGCCGACGCTCCAGGAGCCGACGTTCCTGCTCGACTACCCCGTGGCGCTGTCGCCGTTTGCAAAGCGCCATCGCAGTGAGGAGGGCCTGGTCGAGCGCTTTGAGGCGTTCGTCTCAGGGATGGAGATCGGCAACGCGTTCACCGAGCTCAACGATCCCGACGAGCAGCGGCGCCGATTCGAGGCCCAGCGGGAGCTCGCGCGGGCCGGGAACGAGGAGGCCCAGCCCTACGACGAGGCGTTCGTCATGGCGCTCGAGTACGGGATGCCCCCGACCGGGGGCATCGGGCTCGGGATCGACCGCCTCGTGATGCTGCTCACCGGGAGGCGGTCGATTCGTGAGGTCGTGCTGTTCCCGGCGATGCGCGATTAGCGGGGCGGTCTGTCGCCGGGCCGGTGGGAGCCCGGCGTGGCGGGGGCGGGCGGCGCGTGGGGGCCGGGTGGGGGCGGGGCAGGCAGGATCCAGCCCGGTTCGATGGAAAACCTCCCTGGGAAGAACCGCACGTTGCGGGGCTTGAAGGCGTCGTCGGCTGCCAATGCCGCTGTTAGACTGGTTGTGGCGAGCGACGAGACCGTTTTCCACTCATGACCAGCGGCGTGACGACCGAATACATGGGTAAGGACGGGCTTATCGGCGTCCCCAAAACGAATAGAGCGAGGAGTAGAACTCAGAACGGCTTCGTATAGTCGTAGGTCGTCGGTCCCCGTACTGAGAGAAGAGCCATGTTCGAGCGATTCACAGAGCGAGCCCGCCAGGTCGTTGTTTTGGCGCAGGAAGAGGCGCGGACGCTCAAGCACAACTACATCGGCACCGAGCACATCCTGCTCGGTCTCCTGCGCGAGGAGGAAGGCCTGGCGGCACGAGTTCTGGAGTCGCTGGACATCACCGTCGAGCGCGTTCGTGCGCAGGTTGTGCGGATTGTCGGCTCCGGCGAGGAGGTCACCTCAGGCCAGATCCCGTTCACGCCGCGAGCCAAGAAGGTGCTCGAGCTGGCGCTGCGCGAGGCGCTGAGCCTCGGCCACAACTACATCGGCACCGAGCACAT
>DAIQND010000174.1:0-3472 GCA_036788555.1 Solirubrobacteraceae bacterium
ATTGGCTCGGACGGCGGGAGGCGCCGATGTCTGCGGCTTCGCCCGAGCCTATGTGAGAGCTAGGCGTGCCTAGCCCCGTCGAAGATGATCCACCTTCAGCACGTTGCTGGCAATCGAACATTCGTCCAGTTTGATATTTGCCAGTTTTCCGGATAAACCTGCCATCTAGCGGGATTTCACGCGTTCACCAGGCTTCAGCCCCAGCGCCGCGCCCCGGAGGATGTCGTGCTCTGAGACCTCGATTTGCTCGATCCCGAACAGGTTCAGCACCTCCATCAAAATAATGATGCCGGCCACGATCGTCGGCGCCCGATCGGGATCCAGACCCCGTACCTGCCGCCGTTCAGCCAGCGGCACGCCCGCCAGCCTCGTGAGGATCTCCTCACATCGCGGTTGGGTCAGCGTGTACCCGGCCACCTTCTCCGGGTCGTACGGGTCGAGCCCCTGGGCGATCGCCGCCAGTGATGTGGCGGTTCCCGCGACGGCGATCGCGCGCTGGGCGGCTCGGCGGTGCTCGGCGGGGACGCCGTCGGCGATCACCTGGCGGACGTCCTGGCGGATTTCCGCGAGTTCGGCCTCGGTCGGCGGGTCGGAGTGCAGGTGGCGTTCGGTCTGGCGGACCACGCCGGCCCGCGTGGAGACGTGAAACCGGGGCTCGCGCCCCTCGCCGAGGACGATCTCTGTGGAGCCGCCCCCGATATCGATCACCACGGTCGGTGTGCGGTCGTCGGGGTCGCGCTCGCTGGTCGCGCCGAGGAACGTGAGCCCGGCCTCCTCGTCACCGCTCAGGATGTGGGGCTCGAGGGCGTAGCGCCGCTCCACCTCCTCGGCGAACTCCCGGCCGTTGGCGGCTTCGCGGACGGCGCTCGTCAGCACGGCCACCGCCGCCTGCGCGCCGTGGTCGTCGATCAGCCCGCGGTACTCCTCGAGCGTCGTGAACACCCGCTGCATCGATTCGTCGGCCAGCCGACCGTCGGCGTCAACACCCGCACCCAGGCGGGTGACCGTCGAGCGGCGCTCGAGCTCAGCCGTGACCCGCTCGTCCTCCACGTCGCAGACCAGCAGCCGCGTGGAGTTGGTGCCGATGTCGACCACCGCGACGCGCATCGCCCTGGGAGCCTACGCGCGGGCCACCGGAACCCGGTGGGGCATCGGCCGTCCGGCCAGCGCCGCCAGGAGGTTGTCGACCGCCAGATTGGCCATCCGCTCCCGGGTGGCGCGGGTGGCCGAGCCGATGTGGGGGACCACGATCAGATTGGGCGCCTTGAGCAGCGGATCGTCGGCTGCGAGCGGCTCGGGATCGGTGACGTCGAGTGCCGCGCCCGCGATCACGCCGTCGTGCAGCGCTCGCGCCAGCGCCTGCTGGTCGACGATCGGGCCTCGGGCGGTGTTGACGAGCACCGCAGTTGGCTTCATCCGGGCCAGCGCGTCGGCATCGATCAGGTGGTGGGTGGCCGGCGTCAGCGGGCAGTGGAGCGTCACGAAGTCCGAGCGCTCGAGTAGCTCCTCGAAGCTGCCCGGGTGGCTCTTTGAGGTGGTGGTGAGGATCACCATGTCGAAGCCGTCAGCCCGCTTGGCCACCGCGCGGCCGATCCGCCCGAACCCGATGATCCCGAGCGTCGCGCCGTGCACGTCAGCGCCCAGATTGTGGTTGGGGTCCCAGGTGGGCGCCTGTCCCGAGCGAACCTCCTCAATGCCCTCCGGGAGCTTCCGGGCCGCCGCCAGGAGCAGCGCGAACGCCAGATCGGCCGTGGCATCGGTCAGCACGTCGGGCGTGTGCCCGACCGGGATCCCGCGCATCGCCGCGGCACGCAGGTCGATGTTGTCGTAGCCGACCGCGTAGTTGGAGATCGCCCGCAGCTTCGTCGCGCCGGCCATCAGCTCGGCGTCGATCTGGTCAGAGAGCAGGCTGATCAGCCCCTCGACGTCGCGGACGTGCTCGATCAGCTCGGCGTGCGTTGGGGGAGCGTCTCCCGGCCAGACCTCGACCTCGTGGGCTGCCTCGAGCCGGCCGAGCGCCGGGCCGGGCAGCTGGCGGGTGACAAAGCAGCGGGCCACGGCCGGGCATTCTTGCCGATCAGCCGGTTGGGACCGGGGCATGGCGAGGCTCCATCGCGGGTTCGCCGGCATATGGCGGCTCCGGCGCGGCGGTCCTGCCCAGGTGGGGCCGTCGCCCCGCCGTTCTGGGCGCGCTACCCGGCTTCTACCGCGACACGCGGCTCAGGCGCCGGCCCCCGGGGCTGGATGCGCGGCAGCCCGAAGACGGCCGTCAGCGCGCCCACCGCGGCGAACGCTCCAGCCAGCACGAAGGCGAAGGTGAAGCCGTTGGTCAGCGCGACATGGGCCAGGTGCGGCGTGATGTGCCGACCGTCGGCGTGCAGCTGGTGGTCGGTGTGCGAGGTGGCAAGCGCCGCGAGGATCGCCAGGCCAAGCGCGCCTCCGACCATCCGGGAGGTGTTGACGAGTCCGGAGGCCAGTCCGGCTTCGTGGCTCGCCACGCCCGTGACCGCGGCGATCGTCGCCGGCACGAACGCGAAGCCGATCCCGAGTGCCACTAGCAGCGAGGGCGCGAGCACCTCGCCGAGGTAGCTCCCGCCGGCGCTGATGTCGGTGAACAGGAGCAGGCCCGCGGTCTGCAGGACCATGCCGGCGATCAGCAGTCGCCTGGGACCAAAGCTCGTGACGATCCGCGAGGCGAGCGCCGAGCCGGCGATGATCGAAAGCGTCATCGGCAGGAAGGCGAGGCCGGCCTTGATCGGCGAGTAGCCCTGGACCTGCTGGAGGTAGAGCGACATGAAGAACCACATCGCGAACACCGCGGCACCAACCATGAAGATCACCACGTTCGCGGCGCTGAGCGTACGCGAGGCATAGATCCGCAGCGGCATCAGCGGCGCGGTGGCGAAGCGGCCCTCGATCGCGACGAAGATCGCGAGCAGGGCGAGGCCGGCGGCGAGGATGCCAATCGTCTGCGGCGAGCCCCAGCCGACGCTGTCGGTGCGGACGATTCCGAGCACGAGGACCGTCAGCCCGGCGGTGGCGGTGATCGCGCCCATCAGGTCGAAGTTGCCCTGGCGGCGTTCATCGCGGCGGCTGCTGATGTAGTGCAGGCTGAGCAGTCCGGCGAGGAGGCCGATCGGCAGGTTGATAAAGAGGATCCAGCGCCAGCTCAGCAGGTCGGTAAGGATGCCTCCGAGCAGGACGCCGGCGGCGCCGCCGGCACCGCCCATGGCGCCCCAGATCCCGACCGCCCGGTTGCGTGACGGCCCCTCTGGGAAGGTCGTGGTGAGGATCGAGAGGGAGGCAGGGGCGATGATCGCACCGGCCAGTCCCTGCGCGGCGCGCGCGATGATCAGCCATTCCTGCGACTGAGCCAGCCCGCCGGCCAAAGAGGTCAGCGCGAACATCACGAGCCCGCCCACGAACACCCGCCGGCGCCCGAGCAGGTCGGCCGCCCTGCCCCCCAGCAGCA
>DAIQND010000174.1:3482-5526 GCA_036788555.1 Solirubrobacteraceae bacterium
CGTTGACCACCCACTGGAGGTCGACCTCAGAGAAGCCAAGCCCGTGGCGGATCGACGGCAGCGCGACGTTCACGACCGAGACGTCCAGGATCACCATGAACTGCGCGAGGCAGGCCAGCAGCAGCGTTGCGGTGAGATGCGGACGATCGGTGGCTGCGGTGGCCGCGGTTGCCGCGCCGCCGCTCCCCGCCTGCGCGTCTGGCCTACTGGCACCGCGAGTCGCTGCTGCCCCGTCGTGATCCGAAGTCAGGCCACGCGCGGCGTCGCCCTGCTGCCCCTCGAGTCTCCGTCGCGCCTTGGTGATGCTCGCCTCCGGCATGAGCCTCCTCGGTATCGAGTACGATGATTATCGAACATGGTAGCAAGTAGTTCGATGGACGTCGTACTATGGGAGGAGTGATGGAGACGATTACAGGGGAGTCGTTGGCAGGGGAGACCTCGAGCGCGGGAGCCTTGTCCGCGGGCGTGCCGCCAGAAGCTGCGCTGAACGGGGGGACCCCTGGGGCCGCCGAAGCCGCCGAGGAGGGAGCTCCGCTCGCCCATCCCGAGGCGGCCGAGCTTGACCTCGCGGCCGTTCTGCACGCGCTCAGCGACCCGATGCGGCTGCGGATCGTCCGCGACCTGGCCGCAGACGGCGGCGAGCGCACGTGCAACAGCTTCGACCTCCCGATCGTCAAATCCACCTGCACGCACCACTTCAAGGTGCTGCGCGAGGCCGGCCTGATCCACCAACGCGTCGTCGGCACCAAGCGCGTCAGCTCGCTGCGCCGCGACGACCTCGACACCCGCTTCCCCGGCCTCCTGGACGCCGTACTGCGCGGCGCCGGGGAACTCCTCATCTGAGGTCGCCGGGGGCCGGGGGCCGCGCTTCCGCGGAAGCGGTCTCTCGTTAGGCAGCCTCCTCCTCTTCGTTACGCGGCCTCCTCCTCTTCGTCGTCGTCGAAGTCCCGGTCAAGGTCGACAAGGTCGACCATGTCCTCCAGGTACTCGCCGACGACCTCGAAGCCCTCGGGCGGCTTATCGATCTCGATCACCAGCACGACCTTCGATTCCATCCAGAAGAAGCGGATGCACGTGTGGCCGTACTCGACGCGGTCCGGAGCCGGCAGTCCTGCCTCCTCGAGCATCGAGCGGCCAGCGCTTTCGGCGCGAATCTTCTGTTTGAGCGTTGCCATGGCTGAAGCGTGCACCCAACCGCCGCAACGGAACAAGACCTAGCAGTGCCGGTTCTGCAACAGCTTTGGATCAAATGTGCGCGGTCCTGGCGGTGATCTCGCGACGACGGGGTACGTCGCGCCTGCGCGAGATCGCTTAGAGGAGCTTCTCCGCCAGCAGCGCGACCGCCAAGCCGGCGAGCGCCAGCCCGGCCGCCCGCTCAGCGCCTTCGTCGAAGCGTTCGCTCAGCCGGTTGCCGAACCGGAGCCCCAGCTGGGTGAGGATCACGGCCTGAGCTGCGATCAGCGCGATGACGAGGACGACTGGGAGCTCCAGGAGGCCAAGCGTGAACCCGATCGCGAGCTCGTCCAGGCTGATCGTGAGCCCGAGAAGGAGAGAGCTGGCCCCGCGCGCGTTCGCGAGCCGCGCGAGCGCCTGCTCATCGCGCTCGTCACCGGCCGACAGCGCGTAGAGCCCGAAGCCAAAGAGCACGGCGATCGCCAGATACTCAGCGCCGCTTCCGATCGCCCGTCCGAGAGGTGCACCGATCGCCAGCCCGATCAGCGGCATTCCCGCCTCGAAGACCGGGAACATCACGCTGATGCGTCGACGCGTCGCCGGGTTGGTTCGGATCATCGCCAGACCGGCAGCGACCGCAAACGTGTCGAAACCCAGCGGAAGGACAAGCGCAACCAGCTTCCCGACCACCGGGTTAGCGTAAGTCGGGGTGAGTTGTGGCGTGGTGAGCTTGCGAACACAAGTTCGCCGCTCGCTCGCGCGGCGAGCCCCCGCACCCCTTGAGATTGCAACCCTCGTTCTGCTATCAATAGAGGTCCGCCGCGGGGTGGAGCAGTCTGGTAGCTCGTCGGGCTCATAACCCGAAGGTCGC
>DAIQND010000175.1:0-5467 GCA_036788555.1 Solirubrobacteraceae bacterium
AACGGCTGGTACAACCACGCCGTCGGTATCTCGTTCGGGATCAACTCGATCTCGGGCGTCGCGTCATGCAGTACTGCCCCGTCCACCTACTCCGGCCCCTCCGCCTCGAACGTCACCGAGACCGGCTCCTGCACCGACAACGCCGGCAAGACCGCGAGTGCGAGCGTCTCCTTCAACTACGACTCCACCCCTCCGACGATCACCGGCGCCAAGGCCTCACGGGCGCCCGATTACAACGGCTCGTACACGCACCCGGTCTCGTACACCTTCAACGGCACCGACGCGCTGTCCGGAATCGACCACTGCCAGACCGTCGCCTACTCCGGCCCCGCGAGCGGGTGGATCACCGGCGGGTGCTGGGACAGGGCCGGCAACTACGCCAGCACCGCGGTGTTCGTCCGGTACCTACCGGTGGTCTCGCAGGCGGCCACCGCCGCGCGCGCGAGTGTCGCGTCGGCGCCGCTGTTGCTGAGCTGGAAGGCGAAGGCGCGGGCGACCTACTACAACGTCCAGATCTACCGCAGCGGACGCAAGGTGATGAGCACGTGGCCGGCCAAGACGATCCTCCTCGTGCCTCGCTCGTGGCGCTTCGCCGCCCACCGGTATCACCTGAAGCCGGGCCGCTACCGCTGGTATGTCTGGCCGGGCTACGGGCCGCGGCGGGCCGACCGGTACGGGCGGGTCATGGTCGCGCGCACGTTTGTCGTCACGTAGCGTCTCGGACGCTCAGCCGCCGTCCCCCTCGATCTCCCGCAGGTGCGTCACGTTCTCGATGTCGTCGGCCTGATCGCTCGGCGCCCCGGCGAACCAGGCGTCGAGGATCTCGCGCAGCTCGGCCGCCGAGGTTGCCCGCAGGCTGAGCGCGAGCACGTTGGCGTCGTTCCAGCGCCGCGCGCCTTCGGCGGTGGCGGCGTCCGCGCACAGAGCGGCGCGGATCCCGGGGACTTTGTTGGCGGCGATCGACGCCCCCGTCCCCGTCCAGCAGGCGACGATCGCCTGGTCCGCCTGGCCCTCGGCGACGTCGCGCGCCGCCCGCTCGCTGGCCCATGCCCAGTCCGGTCGCTCCGCGGCCACGTATGCGCCGTGCAGCAGCGGCTCGTGGCCCCGCCGGCGCAGCTCCTCAGGGAGCTCTGCGGCCACTCCGGTCAGCTCGTCGGCGGATACCGCGATCCGCATCCGCTGAGCTCAGGCCGCGACGACCGCCGGCTCGCGCCCGCCAACCCCCAGATCCTCAGAGGCGGCTTCGCAGCCGAGCCACTCGCGCCCGTAGACGCGCATGCTCTCGATCAGCGGCACCAGCGCCCGACCCTTGTCGGTCAGGACGTACTCGACGCGAGGCGGGACCTCCGGATACGTCTGGCGCCTGACGATCCCTTCCTGCTCAAGCGCCCGGAGGCGGAGCGACAGCGTACGCGGGCTGATGCCCTGCAGCGAGCGCTCGAGCTCGCAGAACCTCGAGCGTCCCTCGGCGAGATCGCGGATCACCAGCAACGTCCACTTGCCACACACGATCTCGGCGGTGCGGCAAACCGGACACGACGTGTCGCTCACCATCAGAACATCGAGTCTAGCGCGATGCTTCAGCAACTGAAGCATGGCTCTGGGCGCGTCCAGGGCGCCTAGCCGAACAGGCCGCCGGGCGGCGGGGCGCTGCGGCCCGGGGCGGGCCCGGCGCCGTTACCCAGCGCACCGGCTCCGTTGCCCGCGGGTTCCGGGGTGGGCGCGGGTGGCGCCGGCGCCGCAGCGGCGGGAACGGTCGAGCGCAGGGTGTCCGGACCGGCGGAGCCTCCCGCCCCCCGGTCGGGGGCCAGCATGTCGTCCATCGAAGTCGAGGTTCGGCCCTCGGCAGCCACCAGCAGCTTGAAGTCGTGGGGGCTGGTCGCCACCTTCAGCGCATCCTCCATCGAGATCGTTCCCGCCTGGTAGTGCTTCAGCAGGGCCTGATCGAACGTCTGCATTCCGTAGTACTCGCCCTCGGAGATGACCTCACGGAGGTTTCCGGTCTGGTCCGGGTCCATGATCATGTCGCGCGCGCGGCCGGTCATCCGCAGGATCTCGCACACCGCCACCCGGCCGTGGCCGTCCCGGGTCGGGACGAGCCGCTGCGAGACGACTCCCTTGAGCGTCCCGGCCAGCATCGCGCGGGCCTGATTCTGCTCGTGCGGCTGGAAGAAGTCGATGATCCGGTTCACGCTCTCAGGCGCATCGAGGGTGTGGACGGTCGACAGCACGAGGTGCCCGGTCTCGGCGGCCGACAGCGCGGTGCGGACGGTCTCCTCGTCGCGCATCTCGCCGATCAGGATGACGTCGGGGTCCTGGCGAAGGACACGGCGCATGGCGCGGCTGAACGACGCCGTGTCCATGCCCACCTCGCGCTGGTTGATGATCGACCTGCGGTCCTTGTGCAGGTACTCGATCGGGTCCTCGATCGTGACGATGTGGCACGCCCGGTTCTCGTTGATGTGGTCGATGATCGCCGCCAGGGTCGTGGACTTTCCTGACCCGGTGGTGCCGGTCAGCAGGATCAGCCCGCGTTCCTCCTCGGCCAGCTCTGAGATCACCGGCGGCAGCCCGAGCGCGGTGACCGTCTTGACCCCGAAGGGGATCACGCGCATGACGACCGAGACGGTGCCTCGCTGCCTGAAGGCGTTGACGCGGAAGCGGGCCAGACCCGGGATCGCGTAGGAGAAGTCGACCTCGTTGTCGGCCTCGAACTCGGCAAGCTTGTCGGCGTGGTCCGCGAGCATCTCCCGGACCACCCGCTCGGTGTCCTCCTCGGCCAGCGGGTCCCACTGGTGCAGCTGGCGCAGGCTTCCGTGGACGCGCGCGAGAGGGTGGGTCTTGACCTTCAGGTGAAGGTCCGACCCCTCGTTCTCCACGATCCAGTGAAGCGCGTCGTCGAGCGAGAACATCCCGGACCTCATCGGCGTAAGCCGACTCGGCCTTGAGAGATGGAGCGTCCGGGCGGACGCCGCAGGCGCTTAGGCTACGTCGCGCAGCTTCTGCGCCTCAGCCAGCGACTGAAGCTTCTTGAGCGACTGGTTCTCGATCTGGCGAATCCGCTCGCGCGTGACGTTGAACGTCCGCCCGACCTCATCCAGCGTCCGCGGATGCTCGCCGCCGAGCCCGTAGCGCAGCTCGAGCACGCGGCGCTCGCGATACGACAGGTTCTCGAGCGCCTCGCGGAGCGCCTCCTTGGTGAGGATCTCCGCCGCCCGCTCGTACGGGGACTCAGCGCGCTCATCGGCGATGAACTGGCCGAACTCGGACTCCTCCTCGTCGCCGACCGGCTTCTCGAGCGAGACCGGCGCCTGGGCGGAGCGCTTGATCGACTCCACCTCGTCGGGCTCGATTCCGGTGACCTCGGCGATCTCCTCCGCCGTCGGCTCCCGGCCGAGCTCGGTCACGAGCTTGCGCTCGGCGCGGCCGATCTTGTTGAGCTTCTCCACCACGTGGACCGGGATCCGGATCGTGCGCGCCTTGTCGGCCAGCGCGCGGGCGATCGCCTGGCGGATCCACCAGGTGGCGTAGGTGGAGAACTTAAAGCCCTTGCGGTAGTCGAACTTCTCCGCCGCGCGAACCAGGCCGAGCGTGCCTTCCTGGATCAGGTCGAGGAAGGGCAGGCCCTGGTTGCGGTAGTTCTTGGCGATGGAGACGACCAGCCGGAGGTTGGACTCCACCATCTTCTGCTTGGCGTCCAGGTCGCCGCGCTCGATCCGCTTGGCGAGGTCGACCTCCTCCTGGGCGGTGAGCAGCCGGACCTTTCCGATGTCCTTCAGGAACAGCTGAAGCGAATCGGTGGTCATGTCCGGCTTGAGGTCGAGCGCGGTGCGCGGCTTGCGGCGCCCACGCTTGTCGGACGCCCGCTCCAGGTCGGCGGCGGCGACCGCGGGGTCGAGCTCTTCGACGAGCTCGATCTCTGCCCGTTCGAGGAAGCCGTGGAGCTCCTCGACATCGGCCTCGTCGAGATCAAGCTCGGAGACGGCGCCGGCGATCTCGGCGTACGTCAGTACGCCCAGCTGCTGGCCGCGGTTGACAAGGGTCTTGATCTCTTCGAGTTCTTGAAGTTCGGCTACTGACATCTCATCCCGTTTCCAGGTTGGGCTTACCGAGGGGCCGTGGCCTCCACCGGTGTCCAGGCTCACGACGGCGAGCGGCGCCCTCAGGCGTAGTCCCGCCATTGAATCGGCAGTATAGTGCTATACTTTTTGAAGTCAACGTCGCCCGAGCTAGTCTGCGTCGTGTCCAGGGGGCTGGCCGCAGCCGCCACGGACGTTTTCGGCGGATCTGCAAAGACTGTTACGTAGAACCGCCAGATCAGTTTCAGGTTGGACGGAACTTCCGGGATTTCCCTACGCGCAATGCCCCCAAACCGCTCTTCGCAAGTCCTCAGCCAGCTGCCGCGGACTCGTCCGCACCGCCGGAGCTCGAAGCGGCCCGCGCGGCCCGGTGACAGCGAGGATTTGACCCCGGCGCCAGCGTCGGCGAACAGCGCCGAGGCCCCTCCCGCTCCCGCCGAGCGCAAGCGCGCTCCGAGAGCTAAGCGGGCCACGAAGGCGCCTGCATCCAGGCGGGGGGCGGCCGCCTCCCCCCCGGGCGCGAAGCCGGCTCGCTCTCGACCCGCGGCCAAGAAATCGGCGTCCGCGCGCACCCAGAAGACGCCGCCGGCCGTCGCGCAGGCTCCGTCAAAACGCGTTCGGCGCCTGCCGCAGCCCGCCCAGCCGCGCGGCGTTCCCGCGGCAGCGAAATCACGGGGCGTCGCTGCCAGCCCGGAGCCCGCGGATCGAGCGCCCGTCCTTAGAACCGCCGTCCAGGCGGCGGCTGAGCTCGCCGAGATTGGCCTGGCGCTTGGCGGCCAGGCGGTGCGCCGGACGGTCGGTCGCCTCCCGCGGCCGTAGTCCATATACTGCCCGGCCAACGTACCGCCGAACGATCGTCCGCCCGCGGACGGTCGGCGGGGGAACCACTTGCGAACCGTCTGGTCCGCAGGGGCGAATCGGCCCGGTAAAGGGCCGTAGCGCCAAACCGGCGCGAGCCCGTCAGCTCACCCCGTAGGCGAACCAACCGAGATGCCGAGGACGTGATCGCCACGCCGTCGAGACCATGATTCGCCCGCTTAGAGCAGTGATTCGCCCGCTCGCGGCGCTCGGGTGCGCCTCCGCGGCCGCCCTCTACCTCCCGGCGGCGAGCCCGGCCTCCTCTGGGGGCGCCGGCTTCCGCGCGCCATCGAGAACAGCCACCGGTGCAGGGCCGAGCGCCGCGCCCGGCAACCTGACCGTCAGCGACAGCGCCAACGGGATGACGATTGCTGCGCGCGAGTCGGCGCTGCTCGGGAGCTGGCTGCGGGTTGGCGGCAGCCTTCCGCAGGCCGACTCAGGCCGCACGGTCGCGATCCAGGTATCAGGCGCCCACACCGGCGGGAGATGGCAGACGGCAGCGCAGACGCGGGTTTCCGCCAACGGCGGCT
>DAIQND010000176.1:0-5426 GCA_036788555.1 Solirubrobacteraceae bacterium
CCAGCCAGCAGCTCGAGGAATGGGTCCACCACATCACGATCCACACCTTCGTGCACGAGAACGTCAAGGAGTTCATGCAGGGGTTCCGCTACGACGCCCACCCGATGGGCATGCTGCTGGCCTCGGTCGGCGCGCTCTCGACCTTCTATCCCGAGGCGGCGCAGATCAAGGATGAGGAGATCCGCTACATCCAGGTGATCCGCCTGATCGCCAAGATGCCGACCCTGGCCGCCTTCTCCTACCGCCACAACCAGGGCAAGCCGTACGTGTATCCGGACAACGACCTGAGCTATCCGGGCAACTTCCTGTCGATGATCTACAAGATGACCGAGCTCAAGTACGAGCCCGACCCGCGGATCGAGCGGGCGCTCGACACGCTGTTCATCCTCCATGCCGACCACGAGCAGAACTGCTCGACCAGCGCGGTGCGGAGCGTCGGCTCCTCGCAGGTCGATCCGTATTCGGCGGTCGCCGCGGGCATCGCCGCGCTGTACGGGCCGCTGCACGGCGGGGCCAACGAGCAGGTGCTGCGGATGCTGCGCCGGATCGAGACCAAGGAGAACATTCCCGACTTCATCAAGGGCGTCAAGGACGGCGACGAGAAGCTGATGGGCTTCGGGCACCGCGTCTATAAGAACTACGATCCGCGGGCCAAGATCATCAAGAAGCACGCGCACGAGGTGTTCGAGGTCACGGGCACCAACCCGCTGCTCGACATCGCGATCGAGCTCGAGAAGATCGCGCTCGAGGAGGACTACTTCATCGAGCGCAAGCTCTACCCGAACGTCGACTTCTACTCGGGGATCATCTATGAAGCGCTGGGGATGCCGGTGGAGATGTTCCCGGTCCTGTTCGCGATTGGCCGCACGGCGGGCTGGATTGCCCAGTGGCTTGAGATGATCGACGACAAGGAGCAGAAGATCGCCCGCCCCCGCCAGATCTACACCGGCGGCCGCGGCCGCGACTACGTACCGATCGAGCAGCGTTCGTAAAGCGCAGGCGGCGCGGAGCCTGAGGCCTTGGCCGCTCGCCGGTGCCCTGGCGGCTGACCGTCCGCGCTGCCCACCGGGTGGAGCGGCTGAGCTTTGACGGCCTGGATCAGCTGATCGACGAGCTCGAGGCCCGCGGGCGCGAGCTCGCGTCCTCGGCCGCGTCCTCAGCGCGGGTGCTCAGCGTCAAGGTTGCTCGGTTCGAGCCCGCTCAGCAGGTGACCGCGCGTCTCGAGCTCGCCGGCCCGGAACGACTGCTGCCGAGCGTCCGGGCCGGGATCGACGTACACGGCGACGGGTCGACGGAGGCGTTTCGAGGCGGGATCAGGCGCCGGGCGCTCGAGCGGCGCGCGGGTCAGGACGCGTTCTCGGCACTGCGCGAGGCGCTCGCCGACGTGCTGGCCGCGGCGGGCGAGGCGGGGTGAGCGCGCGAGCGCGCGCGGAGACGATGGCTACAGGACGAGCGAGGGCCCGTGGCGGCGCAGCCAGCGCACGTGCTCGCGGTACTCGGGGCAGCCCTCGCCGACGAGCTTCCAGAACCGCGGCGAGTGATCCATCACCCGCAGATGACAGACCTCGTGCCAGACCACGTAGTCGAGCACGGGCTCGGGGGCGAGGAGCAGCCTCCAGTTGAAGCTCATCGTGCCCGAGCGTGAGCAGCTGCCCCAACGCGTGCGCTGCGAGCGGATCGTGAGCCTCGTGTAGGCGACCTCCAGCTCGGCGCACGCCCGATCCAGGCGCGGGGCGATCTCCGAATGGGCGGCGCGGCGATAGAAACGCTCGAGCGCCGGGCGCTGGCCCTCGCCCGCCGGTACCAGCAGCTCGCCGCCGCGGCGGTGCACGCGCGTCCGCCCGGCCTCCGGCACGAGCCGAAGCGGCTCGCCCAGATACGGGACCGAGTCGCCGCGTGCCCGCACCGCCGCCTGGACACGCTCGAGCTCGGCCACCCGCCGTTCGATCCAGGGGCGCAGCTCGCGGATCGCCGCCGCCGCTTCGCGCCTGGGGGCCCGCCGCGGCAGCACCACCTCCACCCCTCTGGTGAGATCGACGGTAACCCGCACGCGCCGCGCGCGATCGGAGCGGCGGATCCCATAGGGGATCCCTGCTAGCTGGTCGTGGGGCATGGGGCAGGAGGGTACGCGCCGGCGCCGACGGCTACGGTGCGGAAGCCGATGCCCTCCTTCCCCACGCCGGCCACCCCGGTGAGCGACGGCGCCGTGAGCCTGCGCCTGGCGGCCGAGCGAGACATCCCCGAGGTGCTGATCGCCTATCAGGACGATGCCGAGCTGCACCGGCGGCTGGGCGAGCCGCGGCCGCCGAGCGGCGCCGAGCTGGGGCGCCGGGCCGAGCGGGCGGAAGCTGAGCGCGTGGCGGGAAGCGCCCTGACGCTGACCATCACCCTGGCGGGGGAGGACACCTGCCGCGGGCAGATCCAGGTGGACCGGGTCGACTGGGACAACCTGCGCGCGAATCTCCGCGTCTGGGTTGCGCCTCGATCCCGGGGCAGGGGCCTCGGCCGCGCGGCGCTGGCGCTGGCGGCACGGTGGTTGCTGCTCGAGTCGGGGCTGGAGCGCGTACAGGTGCTGGCCGCCCCGGACGACGAGCCGATGCTCCGCGCCGCACAGGCGGCCGGTTTCAGCCGTGAAGGCGTGTTGCGCGGCCACGAGCGAGGAGTCGACCGTCGCCTCGATGCCGTCTCGCTGTCGCTGATCCGGCGTGATCTGCGAACCTAGCTCGCGATGGCGCAGTCGCGGGTAAAGCTCCCGGCGGGCGTGAAGCCGCCCTTCGAGGTCTACGTGAATGGCGTCAGGCAGGAGCTCGGCGGTGACTACCGCGTGGAGCAGGGCGAGCTGCTTTTTCACCGCCCGCTTGTCCAGCAGCGGCTGGGTCTGCGCGCCTGGCTGCTGGGCTTCTGGGGGATCGGCACCTACAAGCGCAACGACGAGATCGACATCCGCTACGAGCTCGATGGCCGGCCGATGGTGGCGCAGGGTCTCGAGGTCAGCAGCCAGGACGCCCCGTAGCCCCGCCGGCGCCGGCCGCTCAGGCTGCGGTGCGCACCACCTCACGCCGAACCCACGGGCGCAGCAGCTTCAGCGCCGCGAGGATCGCACGGGTGGCCGGGGATCGGTTGAGCGTGTAGAAGTGGATCCCCGGCGCGCCGCGGGCGAGCAGCTCTGCGCACTGGAGCGTCGCGTAGGAGACGCCTAGCTCCAGCACGGCATCCGGGTGCTCGGCGCGGGCCTCCAGCTGTTCGAGCAGCGGCTGGGGAATCGTGGCGCCGCACATCCCGGTGATCGTCTTGATCTGACGCACGTCGGTGATCGGCATCACGCCGGGGATGATCGGGACCTCGATCCCGGCGGCTCGCGCCTCCTCGACGAACGCGAAGTAGGTCTCGTTGTCGAAGAACAGCTGCGTGATCAGAAACGACACGCCGGCCGCGACCTTCTCCTTGAGGTAGCGCAGGTCGTGGGCGAGGTCGGGAGCGTCAGGATGGACCTCGGGGAAGCACGCCGCGCCGACCGCAAACGGATAGCGCTCGGAAATCAGGGCCGCGAGTTCGGCTGAGTACCTGAGGCCGCCCGGATGGGGGGTCCACTCTGTCTCACCCCGCGGGGGATCCCCGCGCAGCGCCAGGACGTTCTCGATTCCCGCAGCGGCAATCTCGTCGAGAATCTCCGCGAGCTCCTCGCGGGTGGCCCCGACGCAGCTGAGGTGAGCCATGGCCTCGATCCCCAGCTCCTGCTTGAGCCACTTGGTGACCTCGAGCGTGCGGCCGCGGGTGGAGCCGCCGGCGCCGTAGGTGACCGAGGCGAAGTCGGGCTCGAGCGCCACCAGCGACCCCAGCGCCTCGCGCAGGCTCCGCCAGCCATCCTCGCTCTTGGGCGGAAAGAACTCAAACGAGAACACCGGCTCGTCGGCGGCGGTGAGGATCCCGTCGATGCGCATGGCGGATGACTGTACGACCTTGACACGAGTGTGTCAAGGTTTGGCGGACCATCGCGCGGGCTCGCGGTCTGGCTGACGCGTGACCTGGCCGGTGCGCGCCAGGTGCTCCAGGTAGCACAGCGTCTCTGACAACAGCCAGGATGCATTCTCCTCGGTCAGCGGCTCGCCATCATGGATCAGCGGCGCCAGCTCCACGGCGGTGTGCGGCCGCTGGTTTACCGCGTCGAGCAGGAGCTCGAGGCGGTGGCGGGCCAGTCGCCGGCTGCCGTCGATGTGGCCGTGGACGTCGACGAACGGGCGGCCGTGGCCCGACAGGCCGAGCCTGACATCGAGCGCGTCCACCACATCAAGCGAGTTCAGGAACTCGCCCACCGGGTCCGGGGTCCAGCCGTAGTCGTAGTAGAGCGAGATCCGCCCGAGGACGTGATCGCCCGAGATCAGCAGCCGATGCTCGGGCTGAAACAGGCAGACGTGCGAGGGGGCGTGGCCGGGCGTCTCATACGTCCGCCACGTCCCGAGGTCGGTCTCGACGCTCACGCCGTCGATCAGCTCGCGGGCCGGTTCGATCACCCGCGCGACCCCGGAGCGCGCCTGCTGCCGGTAGCGCTCGGCATAGCGCTGCAGCGCCGCCGGCGGCACGCCGCTCTGGCGGGCGATCTCGATCCGCCGCGCCAGCACGGCGCCGGGATCCTGGGCCGCCGCCGTCGCGTGCCGGTGGTTGGGGTGAAGCCACAGCTCGCACCCCGCGCGCTCGCAGATCGGCGCCGCCTGACCCCAGTGATCGGAATGGGCGTGCGTGCAGACGACCAGGCGGACGTGCTCGATCCGCAGGTTGACCTCCTCGAGCGCCCGCTCGAGCTGGGCGAGCGAGCCGGGCTCATGCATGCCCGTGTCCACCAGCACCACGCCCGAGCCGGCGGCGATCGCCCAGGCGTTGCAATGCGGAACCCCGGGCCACGGAAGCGGAAGTCGCAGGCGCCACAGCCCCGGAAGGACCCGCTCGCCGCGTCCAAGCTCACGTCGCGCGCTCACTGCCTGCAGCACGATATTCACGCCGCGTAGACTCGGGCGGCCCATGGCCCCACCCGACGAGATCGTCACGCACTACTTCCAGGCGCTCAACGATCGTGACCTCGAGGCGGCGGGTTCGCTGTGGGCGGCCTCGGGCGTGGACCGGTTCGTCGGCCAGGAGGACGTGATCGGGCCTGACGGCGTTCGCCGCTACTTCGCCGAACTGTTCGCAGCCTTTCCAGACTTCTCGATCCGGGTGCTCGAGCTGGCCGCCGCCGGCGCACGGGTCGTCGCCCGCTGGTCGGCGAGCGGCACGTTCGCCGGCCCAGGGTCGTTTCAGGGCTTTGAGCCCAATGGTGCGCAGATCGAGATCGAGGGCTGCGACGTCCTGACGATCGAAGGCGACCTGATCGTCCACAACGACGCGTACTTGGACACCGGCGACATCGCCCGCCAGCTCGGATTCCTGCCGCC
>DAIQND010000177.1:0-5326 GCA_036788555.1 Solirubrobacteraceae bacterium
TCGTCTGGAACATCAGCTCGTCGTTGGGCTCGGGCTCGATCAGGATGATGTCCACCCCCGGGTAGCGCTCCTCCCAGCTTGACGCCAGTTCGTGGAGCCGCTGATAGGCCAGGAGCTTGAACGCCTGGTAGCCGATCTGCGGAAACCCCATGTCCGAGACGCGGCGCGCGCGCGAGCCGGTCATCGTCGGGATCCGACGTTCGAAGTCGTTGACGTAGGGGACCAGCGGATTGACCACCACGATGAACTTGGCGCCCGCCTCCACCGCGATATCGAGGTTGGTCGTCGAGACGATCCCGCCGTCGACAAGTTCCCGATCCTTGACCTTGACCGGCCTGTAGATCATTGGCAGCGCGCCTGAGGCGCTCACCGCCGTCGAGATCGGTACGTCATCCCACCCCTGAGCGCCGAGCACGATCCGCTCGCAGGTGTCTAGGTCGGTCGCGGCCAGGTAGAGCTCGCTGGCGAGCAGGCGGAAATCGTCTGTGCGCTCGGGATCGGAAAGGATCGTGCGCACATACCGCTCGAGGCCCTCGCCGGAGTACAGCCCCGACGGGAGTGCCTCGGCCAGACCGACCGCCACGTCGACCGCCGAGATCTGCCCGAGGTCCCGCAGAAGCCGGCGGACCACCTGGGCGAGGCGGAATGGCATGAGAGCCGCCTTGGAAGCAAACTCACCGTAGTTCGGCCGCAGCAGCCCGCTGATTCTCGCGTCCGGGAAGGAGGTCGGCGTCTGGCGGACGAGGACCCGCATCATCTCCTCAGGCGTCACCCGATTGGCCACCGCGGCGGCGACGAACGCGCCCGCGCTGGTCCCGACGTACACGTCAAACTGATTTACGGTGCGATTGACCGACAGCAGGTCGAGCGCCCGCAGCGCGCCGATCTCATAAACACCGCCGGTGAAGCCTCCGCCGCCGAGCACCAGCGCGGTCTTGGACCTCGGACGCCGCCGCGCGGTCGTCCGGCTCGACCCCGCCGGGCGGTTTCCAGCCGCCTGCAGCTTCACGACCTTCCCCATCGCCCCAGATTGTAAGTTCCCGCCACCTCGCCCGCCGGCGCCCGCACCTTTTGCCGGCTCCACGTGTTGGTGGGGACGATGCGCCGAGTTCTGCTGGCGTGGGGCGCCATCGCACTGCTGATCATCGCCGTCCCGGCTGTGGCCGGCGCGCAGTCGCCTGGCGCGCGCACGGCGCTGACATCGGCGCTCAACAACGACATGCGGGCGATCGGCGGTGCCAGCAGCGCGCTGGTAGTCGACATGACAACCGGGCAGACCCTCTATTCCGATGCCGCCGCAACGCCTCGGCTACCGGCCTCCGTGCAGAAGCTCTACACGACCTCGACCGCGCTGCTCAAGTTCGGCCCCGCGGGAACGCTGTCGACGACACTGCTCGGCTCCGGCTATCGCGACGCCGGCGGCGTCTGGCACGGCGTCCTTTACCTCAAGGGGGGCGGTGATCCGACCTTCGGCTCAGCCGGCTTTGATCGGGCCGCCTACGGAACCGGGGCAACCATGCAACACCTGGTGGCGAACTTCGTCCGCTCCCAGCACATCACCGGGATCCACGCCTGGATCGTCGGCGATGAGTCGTACTTCGACTCGCTCCGCGGCACCCCAGCCACCGGCTACGCGACCGACCTGCCCGATGTCGAGGGCGAGCTCAGCGCGCTTGCCTATGACCGCGGGTTCGCCGATTTCGCCGGCACGGTCGCGCAGTCCCGGCCCGCGCTCTACGCCGCGCAGCAGTTCCTCACCGCCCTACATGCCGCGCACGTCGCGGTTCCGCGGCGGCCGCGGATCGTGATCGGCCACGCGCCGCCGAGTGCGCAGTGGCTGGCCGGCGTCCTCTCGCCTCCGATGTCGACGCTGATCCAGCTCACCAACACCCCATCGGATAACTATTTCGCTGAGATGCTGCTCAAGGGCCTGGGCGCCCGCTTCGGCGCAGCCGGGACGACCGCGGCTGGGGTCGCGGTGGTGAAGAGCGAGCTCTCGAGCCAGTTCGGGATAACCCCGCGCTTCAACGACGGCTCCGGCCTCTCGCGCGCGGACTACACGAGCCCTGAGCAGGTGGTGTCGCTGCTCACGCAGATGTACAGCAACTCCTACTTCTTCAATTCGCTGGCCATCGGCGGAGAGACCGGGACCCTGCGAGACGAGATGCTCGGCACTCCCGCACAGGGCGCATGCCACGGCAAGACGGGGACGCTGCACGATGTCGCGGCCCTGGCGGGGTACTGTCGTGCCAAGGACGGCCATGAGCTCGTGTTCGCGTTCCTGGCCAACCGCCTCGCCAATCCGGATTACGTCCACACCGTCGAGGGCAACCGGATGGCCGCCGCGCTGGCGCGATACGACGGCTGAAGGCCCGCGTTCAGCGAAGCGCCCACCCGGTGAAGGCGGCGGCCTGGCGGCGCTACCCGCGCCAGGAGAGCCGCTAGCCGCCGTCCAGCAGGTCTTGCAGCCCCTGCTCGTCGATCACCGGCACCTCGAGCTTCTCCGCCTGGGCGAGCTTCGACCCCGGACTCTCCCCCGCCACGACGTAGTCGGTCTTGCGGGAGACCGAACCGGTGACGCGCCCGCCCGCGCCGATGATCGCCTCGGTGGCGTGCTCGCGGGTGAGCGTCGGGAGCGTTCCGGTGAGCACGAACGCCTTCCCGGCGAGCGGTCCCTCGCCGGGTGGCGGACCCTCCTCCTCGAGTCGCAGCCCCTGCGCACGGAGATCCTCGATCAGCGCCAGCATCTGCGGCTCGTGCAGCTGGTCGTGGATTGTCTGGGCCATCTTCGGCCCCACGCCTGGCGTCTCCTCGATCTGCTCGGATGATGCGGACAGGAGCGCGTCGATCGAGCGAAAGCGCTGCGCGAGGTTACGACCGGTGACGTAGCCCACCTCCTCGATCCCCAACGCGAACAGCACCCGGCCGAGCGGTTCGCGCTTTGAGGCCGCGACCGCCGAGACGAGCTTCTCGGCCGACTGCGGGCCAAAGCCCTCCAGTCCCGCGATCTGTTCGCTTTCCAGCCGGTAGAAGTCAGCCGCCGTGCGGACCCATCCGAGGTCCATGAACAGCCTGACGCGCTTCTCGCCCAGCCCGTCGATGTCCATCGCGCCGACGAAGTGGTCGAGCAGCTGGATCCGCCGGCCCGGGCAGTCTCGGTTCGGACACTTGGTGAACACCGAGTCCTGCGGCTTGACCGTCGGCGTCTGGCACACCGGGCAGCGCGCCGGCGGCTCTGGCAGCGGCGGTCGGTCATCTCGCTCGGCGACGTGCGGTGCCGGCGAGAGGACCTGGGGGATCACGTCCCCCGCCCGCAGGACGATCACCTCCTCGCCCTCGCGGATGTCCTTGCGGCGCAGGTCCTCCTCGTTGTGCAGCGTCGCCAGCTTGACCGTCACCCCGCCGACGTGCACCGGCTCGAGCATCGCGTACGGATGCAGGTCACCGAACTTCCCGGGGTTCCACCCGATCTGCGTGAGTTTGGTGACGGCGGTGGTCGGCGGGAACTTCCAGGCGATCGCCCACCGCGGCTCGCGTCCCACGACGCCGAGACGCCGCTGCAACTCGACCTCGTTGACCTTGACCACCGCGCCGTCGATCTCGAAGTCAAGCGAGCCCCGCCGCTCCTCCCACGCGCGGCACTGCGCTACCACGTCCGTCTCGCTCAGCAGCTTGCGGACGTCCGGGTGCACCGGGAATCGATGCTCGCGCAGCCACTCGAGCGCGTCCCAGTGCGCGCCGAAGGACACGCCGTCGGTGGCGCCGATCCCGTAAGCCCAGAACGACAGCGGCCGCTCGGCGGCGAGCTTCGGATCGAGCTGCCGGATCGTCCCGGCGGCCGAGTTACGCGGGTTCATGAACGTCGATAGGCCTGCCTCGGCGCGGCGCTCGTTGAGCCTGGCAAAGTCAGACAGCGACATGTAGACCTCGCCGCGCACCTCGACCATCTCTGGCGGATCGGCCATCTCCAGCCGCAGCGGAATCGCCGGGATCGTCCGCAGGTTGTGGGTGACGTCCTCACCCACCTGGCCGTTTCCGCGTGTGGCGCCGCGCTCGAACACCCCCTCGCGGTAGATCAGCGAGATCGCAAGGCCATCGATCTTCGGCTCGACGACGTACTCGAACTCGGGGTCGATGATGCCCTCGCGCGCCAGGAAGTTGCGCATCCGCTGGATCCATGCCTGCAGCTCCTCGGCCGAACGAGCGTTGGCCAGGGAGAGCATCTCCTGCGGGTGAGTGACCTTCTCGAGCTCGGAGACGGGCTCCGCCCCCACGCGCCGCGTCGGCGAGTCCGGGGTGACCAGCTCGGGATGCTCCCCCTCGATCCGGCGCAGCTCGTCGAGCAGCGCGTCGTACTGATCGTCGCCGATCTCGGGATCGTCGAGTACGTAATAGCGATAGTTGTGGTACTCGATCCGCCGGCGCAGCTCGATCGCTCGCTCCTCGGCATCGCGCACGGCAGTCGGCACGGAGCTCAAGCCCCCATCTCCCTGGCCGCCGGCTCGATCAGCCGGGCAAGGTCGTAGCGCTGAAGGGCCGTCAGACCCTCGTGGTCGGTTAGGTCGAAGTGCAGCGGCGTCACGGCGATCAGCCCGTTGGCCACCGCCTGCAGATCGGTGCCGGTCTCCTCACGTTCATAGCTGGCGTCTCCGTAGATGCGGTAGAGCCGGCGGGGACGGCTGGGATCCAAATCCTCATCCACCAGCGCCAGCTCGTCCCGGTAGACCCGCTTGCCCAGCCGCGCCACCTCGACGCCGCGGGGGTCACAGCCTGGGACGTTGATGTTCAGCAGTGTTCCGGACGGCAGCGGTACGTCCTCGAGCTCGGAGACCAGACGGGCGGCAAAGGCGGCGGCAGCCTGAAACTCAAACGCCGCTCCAGCTCGGAAATCCAGCTCAAGCGCGCTCGACTGCTGGGAGACGGCAATCCCCGGAAGCCCCAGCACGATCGCCTCGAGCGCGGCGGCGACGGTCCCCGAGTAGGTGATGTCATCGCCCAGGTTGGAGCCGTGGTTGATCCCGGACACCACCAGTTCCGCCGTGAACCCCTCGATCAGGCCGAGCCGGGCCAGCCGTACGCAATCGACCGGCGTCCCGTCGGTCGCGTAGCCGACCGTTCCGTCGTCGAAGTCCACCTCCTGCACCCACAGCGGCCGCCTGGTGGTGATCGAACGCGCCATCGCCGAGCGGTTGCCGTCCGGCGCAATCACCGCGAGCTGGATGCCCGGCAGCTCGAGCAGGGCCTTCCTGAGCGTCTGCAGGCCCGTGGCCTCGATCCCGTCGTCGTTGGTGAGCAGAACGCGCACGCCGGTCTGATCGTAGCCGCG
>DAIQND010000178.1:0-3446 GCA_036788555.1 Solirubrobacteraceae bacterium
GTGAGGGGACGCAGCAGCGCCGCCTCGGTGATCGCCGGTGCGTCGATCGGGCCGGTGACCGCGTTGGTCGAAGCGAAGACGAGCGCGCTGACGCCGGCCGCACGCGCCGCCTCGAGCAGCATGTGGGTCCCCGACACATTCGTCCGGAAGGTCAGGTCCGGATGCTCGAGCGAGCGCAGCACCGAGGTGACCGCCGCCAGGTGGGCGACGCCGTCGAACCCACCGTCCAAGGCGGCCTCGAGCACCTCGGGCTCGGCGATGTCGCCCTGCACCACCTCGACCTCGGGGTCGGGATGGGGCTGGAGGTCGACGACCCGGACGTAGGCGCCCGCAGCGCGCAGCTCGGCCACCACGTGGCGGCCGATGAAGCCGGAGCCCCCCGTGACCAGGAGGCGGCGGCCGCTCAGCGCCTCCGCGGTTTCAGCGCTCACGTCTTGGCGAGCTCGCTCGCCGTCCGCGGCAGCTCGCTACTCGTCTCACGCCAGCTCACGGTCGGCATGATCGCCGCGAGATCGACCCGCTCCCGGTAGCGGTCCACCAGGTCAAACAGGTGATCGATCAGCGTCGTGGAGAGCAGCGTCGGCTTCAGGCCCAGGTGCACCAGAGCTGTGTGCTTGACGTTGTAGTAGTGGTCGTAGAGCTCCACGCGCGGGTTCTCCACGTGCTCGATCGTGACGCCGCTGCCGTTCGCCGCGGACCAGTTCGGGTACTCGGAGGCGATCGTGTCGGCGATCTGACGGATTGACATCGACTCGGTCATCTGGTTGAAGACACGGAACTCGCCGCGGTCGGCGGGGTTCTCAGCCGCGATCCGGATGCACTCGACCGTGTCGACGATGTTGATCAGGCCGCGCGTCTGCGATCCGTTGCCGTAGACGGTCAGCGGATGACCCAGTACCGCCTGGATCACCATGCGGTTGAGCACGGTGCCGAACACCCCGTCGTAGTCAAAGCGGGTGGCCAGCCGCGGGTCGAGCTTGGTCTGCTCGGTGTCGGCGCCGTACACCACGCCCTGGTTGAGGTCGGTGGCGCGCATGCCCCAGATCCGGCAGCCGAATTCGAGGTTGGTCGAATCGTGGACCTTCGAGCAGTGGTAGAACGAGCCCGGTCGCTTGGGGTAAAGCATCCGGTCGCGCCGGCCGTTGTGCTCGATGTCGATCCAGCCCTCCTCGATATCGATGTTGGGCGTGCCGTATTCGCCCATCGTCCCGAGCTTGACCAGGTGGATGTCGCGGTCCAGGTCGGCGATCGCGTACATCACGTTGAGGTTGCCGACCACATTGTTGGTCTGCGTGTAGACAGCGTGGGCCTGATCGATCATCGAGTACGGCGCCGCCCGCTGCTCGCCGAAGTGCACGATCGTCTCGGGACGGAAGTCGCCGACCATCTGGTGCACGAAGGCGGCGTCGCACAGGTCGCCGACGTAGGCCTTGATCTGCTTGCCGCTGATCTCGCGCCAGGCGCCGATCCGCTCGTCGAGGGTGGCGATCGGCACCAGGCTCTCGACGCCCATCTCCTCGTCGTAGCCGCGGCGGGCGAAGTTGTCGTTGACGGCGACCTCATGGTCCAGCGCGCTCAGGTGGAGGGCTGTCGGCCAGCCGAGGTATCCATCACCGCCAAGAACCAGAATTCTCATTAGGGCACTCCAACTACGTCGCTAGTCGTCAAGGTCAGTTGGCACGAGGCCGGGGACGCGCTCGCCGAGGAGCGGGGCGCCTTCATTCGCGGGAGTCGCGCGCCACCGTAAGCGGATGAGGATAGCCGACAGGCGCTCGCAACCTCCCCGAATTCGCCTGCGTAGAGTACACGCCGCACGCTAACAAAGCGCTAACACGGGGTCGAGGGTGCGAGGCGGCCCGGCGTGAGCGTTGGTAGCTTCGCCGGGTCGATGCCTGACCAGACGCTCGAGGCGCCGGCGCTCCGCGGCCTGGCGGCAGCCTCACCTGCCACGACTGAATCACGACGCGGCCAGGGCGCCCCCCGGCTGCTGGACCGGCGCTGGATCGCCGGCGCAGCGGGGCTCCTGGTGCTGTCGCTGATCGTCGTGCTGTGGGCCCGCGCCCGCCCGGGCTATGACCCCTACGGCTGGCTGGTGTGGGGCAAGCTCGCGGTCCATCTGAAGCTCGACACCAACGGGGCGCCGTCCTGGAAGCCGCTGCCGTTCCTGTTCACCGTGCCCTACGCGCTGTTCGGGCACTACGCGCTGTGGCTGTGGATGCTCACGGCGATCGCGGTGTCGTTGAGCGGCCCGGTGTTCGCATGGCGAATCGCCTTCCGGCTGACCGATCCCGATCCGCCGCGGCGCTACGCGGCCTACGCCGCGGGTCTGTTCGCGGCTCTGGGGGTGCTGGGACTCCAGGACGTCGTCGGCCGCTTCACCTACGTGCATTACGTGCTGAGCGCCGAGTCGGACACGATGATCGTCGCTCTGTGCCTGGCGGCGATCGACTGCCATCTCTGTGGACGCCATCGCTGGGCGTTCTGGATGTGGTGGCTGGCCGCGCTCGGGCGCCCCGAGGTCTGGCCGTTCCTGGCCGGCGCCGGGATCTGGTTGTGGCGCCGGCGGCCCGGCTTGCGCGGGTGGCTGGTGGCTGGATTGCTTCTGCTGGTGTTCCTATGGTTCGGAATTCCCGGGCTGACCTCGAAGAGCGTCTTTACCTCGGCCAACATCGCGGAGAACTCGCCCCGCCAGGTGCGAGGCAACCGCCTCATCGGAACCCTGGCTCGCTTTCACGACCTGGAGCCCAACCAGGTATGGGCGGCGGCCGCGCTGGCGCTGGCGATCGCCGCGCTGAGGCGCCACCGCCCGATCCTCGTGCTGGCCGCCGGCGCGGCGGTGTGGGTGGCGATCGAGATCGCGTTCTCGCTGCACGGCTACCCGTCGGTTCCGCGCTACATGTTCGAGGCGGGAGCGGTGGTCGCGGTTCTGGCCGGCGTGTGCGCGGGGTGGCTGATCCTCGTGCTGCCGGGCGTGACCAGCCGAGCGGCCGGGGGGGCCACAGCGGGACCACGAGCCCGCCAGCTCGGCGGCTGGGCGACCGGGCTGGCCGTCGTGGCCGTCGCCGGCTCGATGTTCGGCGCCGCCCATCGCCAGTATCAGCTCGAGCGAATCGACCTCCGGCACGAGCGGGCCCGCACCGTGCTCATCGACCGGCTCGCGACGGTCGTCAGGCACGCCGGCCCGGCGCACATCCTGGCCTGCGGCACGCCAAACACGCCGATCGAGTACCAGAGCATCCTCGCCTGGTACATGGGCATCAAGGTGGGTCAGCTGTACGTCAGCGACAAGCACGAGCGGCGCCACCCCCGCCCGCTGGTCAACCTCTATCCGATCCGCGGGGCGGGATGGAAGGTATTCCCAAGCCACCTCCCGGCGAGCCGACTCGGCCGCTGCCGTGGGCTCCACCTGATCTACCCGTTAGGCGGGTGAGGGTGTTCGCTGCCGA
>DAIQND010000178.1:3546-5314 GCA_036788555.1 Solirubrobacteraceae bacterium
GAGGCGGCGAGATCGCTACCTCGCCCGGTGGGCGGTGGTGATCGCGGCACTGGCACTGCTGGCGGCATCGCTGGTGAGGGTGCTCTCCGCCCACCCGCTCCCACGGCCCCCGGCGCCCGGCGCCCTCAAGCCGACACCGGTGCGGAGCCCCTTCGCGTACGTTCCGGCGCGCCAGTCCGCCTACGTCGCGCGCGCCACCGCGGGCGAGGCCCACGTGCTGTTCACGAAGAGCCCCGGCGGCGCCTACGCGACAGCGGCTCGGGTGGCGGCGCTGCGCCCACAGATCGCGGCCGCGGCCAGCGACACCGGCATCGACCCGGCGACGCTCGAGGGGATCGTGTTCCTGGAGAGCGCGGGCAACCCGAACGCGATCGCCGGGTCGGATCCGGCGAACGCCGCAGGGCTGACTCAGATCGTGGCCGAGACCGGGCAGTCGCTGCTCGGAATGCATATCGACCTGACGCGCAGCCGAGCCCTGACCGCCCAGATCGCACAGGCGGCGTCGCAGGGACAGATAGCCGCCGTGACGCGGCTGGAGCGCCAGCGGGCGGCGGTCGATGACCGCTTCAACCCCGTGCGCTCGCTGGCCGCCACGGCGCGCTACCTCGCCCTGGCCCACCGGGGGTTCGGTCGCTGGGATCTGGCGATCGCCTCCTACCACATGGGGATCGGAAACCTCCAGGACGTCCTCGCCCGCTACGACAGGGGGTCACCGGTGCCCTACGCCCAGCTGTTCTTCGATACGGCTCCCGATCACCACGCGGGCGCCTACCAGCTGCTGTCGGGATTCGGCGATGACTCCTGGACCTACTACTGGCGGGTGCTGGCGGCGGAGCGGATCATGCGTCTTTACCGGAGCGATCGCGCAGGGCTGCGGCGGCTCGCCACGCTCCAGACGCTCAGCGACTCCGCGGCCTACGTTCTGCATCCGCCGGGTTCGCTGGAGAGCTTCGCCACACCCGCCCAGCTCGATGTGGCCTACGCCCAGCGTCGGCTCGAGCCGCTGCCGGCGGACCCATCGGCTCTCGGGCTCGCCTACGACCCGATGATGGGCGCGCTGGCCCACCGCCTCGGCGCTCCGGCGGTCCTCTACCGCGGGCTACGGCCGGCGGCAGTCGAGCTGCTGCTCGAGCTCGCCGGCCAGGTCCGGGCGCTGTCCCGCGGCGCCGCGCCGCTGACCCTGACCAGCACCGTCCTCGACCGCCGCTACCAGCGGCTGCTGGGGATCGACGACCCGACCGCCGCCGCCGGCTGGTCGTTCACGATCGCCCGCGACTACACCAGCCCGGCGCAGGCGGAGGCGTTTCAGGCGATGCTCGACCGCCTTCAGGCGCTCGACCTGATCGCCTGGGAGCCGTATCCGAGCGAGATCGAGGTGACGGTCGCGGCCGACGCGCCCCGGGTCCTCGCCGACGGGCCATAGACCCCCGGGTCCTCGCCGACGGGCCATAGACGCTAGGGTCCGGGTGGTGCCCGACGCGATTCGGACGCCCGATCAGCTGCTCGAGGGACTGCCGGAGTTTCCCTTCGCCCCGAACTACCGCGAGTGGGACGGCCTGCGGCTGGCCCACCTCGACGAGGGCGAAGGCCCCCCGGTGGTGTTCTTTCACGGAGAGCCGACCTGGTCGTTTCTGTGGCGCAGGGCGATCCCGCCGGTTCGCGATGCGGGATTCCGCTGCATCGCGCCGGACCTGCCCGGCTTCGGCCGCTCCGACAAGCCGGTCGACTTCGGCTGGTACAGCTACGACCGCCACACCGCCGCGGCCGC
>DAIQND010000179.1:0-4814 GCA_036788555.1 Solirubrobacteraceae bacterium
CCCTGGCCGAGCGGCCCGGTGGTGGCCTCGATGCCCGGCGTGTACTTGCGCTCGGGATGCCCCGCGGTCGGGTAACCGACCTTGCGGAAGTGCTTGATGTCCTCGAGGGTCAGCGGGTAGCCGGTCAGGTAGAGCATCGAGTACAGCAGCATCGAGGCATGCCCGGCCGAGAGCACGAAGCGGTCACGGTTGATCCAGTCAGGATCGCTCGGGTTGTGGCGCATGACGCGCGTGTAGAGCACGTAGGCCAGCGGCGCCAGGGCCATCGGCGTACCCGGATGCCCGGAGTTGGCCTGCTGGACCGCGTCCATTGACAGCGTGCGGATCGTGTCGACGCACAGCCGCTCCAGCGCGGTCCCCGAGTCAGTGGCGGTCATCGGCGAGATCGGCTGGCATCAGGGGCACCTATCCCAGAATAGTCAGATCGGCAGGTTCTCAAAACACCTGGTGGTTATCGGCCCGACTCAACCGAACAGCGCGCCGAAGCGCTCGTACTCCTCGACGGGCACCCGTCGCACCTCGGATACGGCATCAGCCAGGGCCACTCGCTCGATCTGGTTGGAGCGAAGCGCCACCATAGATCCCCAGGCCCCGTCGTGCGCGGCGTCGATCGCCGCCAGCCCCAGCCGGGTGGCCAGCACGCGGTCAAACGCGGTCGGGGTGCCGCCGCGCTGCACGTGTCCGAGGACCGTCGCCCGCGTCTCATAGCCGGTTCGGCGCTCGATCTCCTTCTCCAGCGTGTAGCCGATGCCGCCCAGCCGGGGGTGGCCGAACTCATCGACCGAGGTTCCGCGCGACATCTCCATCGTGCCCTCCTTGGGCGCCGCGCCCTCGGCCGCGACAACGATCGAGAAGGGGCGGCCGCGCTCGTGCCGGCGGCCGATCAGCCGGCATACCTCCTCGATCTGGAACGGGATCTCGGGGATCAGGATGGCGTCAGCGCCACCGGCCACCCCCGAGTGCAGGGCGATCCAGCCCGCCGTGCGTCCCATCACCTCCACCACCAGGATCCGGTGGTGACTCTCGGCCGTCGTGTGCAGACGGTCGATCGCGTCGGTGGCGATCTGCAGCGCCGTGTCGAACCCGAACGTGACGTCGGTCCCCCCCAGATCGTTGTCGATCGTCTTCGGGACTCCGATCACGTTCACGCTCTCGGCCATCAACCGGTTGGCGACTCCCAGCGTGTCCTCCCCGCCGATCGGGATCAGCCCGTCCAGACGATGTTCGGCGACCGACGCCCTGACGCGGTCCACGCCATCCTCGCGTGCGTAGGGGTTGGTGCGCGAGCTGCCGAGGATCGTCCCCCCCAGCGGCAGAATCCCGCGCGTCGACTCGATCGTGAGCGGCATGAAGTCGTCCTGCAGCACCCCGCGCCAGCCGTCGCGAAAACCCACCAGTTCGTCGCCATAGGTATCGATCGCCTTCCGCACGACCGCGCGGATCACCGCATTGAGCCCGGGGCAGTCGCCGCCGCCGGTGAGCACGCCGATCCGCATGGCGCGAGAATCCTATGCAGTGGCGCCGTCTAGGGGTAAACGCCGGATCTGGATGTCGGCCGCGGGGGCGGCCGGCGCCGGCACGCTGGCGGCGGGGCTCGCGCTCCAGCGCCGGTTCAAGCGCCAGATCGCCGCCGACCCCGAGCGCGCCGTTCTGGCCAACCCACCAGAGGGCGAGCCGCTCGAGGTCCGCTCGCCGGACGGGACGCTGCTGCACGCCGAGCGCTTCGGCCCGCCGGACGGGCCTCCGGTGGTCCTGGCTCATGGCTGGACCGAGAGCCTCCATTACTGGATCTACCAGATCCGGGATTTGGCCGCCGAGGGGCTGCGGGTGGTGGCCTACGACCTGCGCGGCCACGGCCGCAGCCGGCCGGCCGCCGGCGAGGATTACTCGATCGCTCGTTTCGGCGAGGACCTGGAGGCGGTGCTCAGCACCGCGCTGCCGGACGCCACCGACACCGTGCTCGCCGGGCACTCGCTGGGTGCGATGGCGATCGCCGCCTGGGCCGATAGTCACGACGTCGAGCGGCGAGCGGGCGCGGCGGCGCTGATCAACACGGGCGTGGGCGAGCTGATCGCCGAGCAGCTCCTGGTCCCCGTGCCCGGGATCGCCCAGGCGATCAACCGCACGGTCGCGGTGCATGGCTTCCTGGGTAGCCGCGTGCCTCTGCCGCGCTTCTCGACGCCGCTCACCGCCGCCTTCATCCGCTACGTGGCGTTTGGGCCGGCCGCGACCCCGGCTCAGGTGGCGTTCTTCGAGCGGATGCTGATCGCCCTGCCGCCTGATGTGCGCGCGCAGGTGGGGATCGCTCTGTCGGACATCGAGTTGCACGACGCACTCCCGCGGCTGACCGTCCCGACGATCGTCATCGCCGGTGAGCAGGATCGGCTGACGCCTCCGTCTCACGCCCGCCGCATCGCGGAGATGCTGCCCCAGCTGGAGCGCCTGATGGTGCTCGAGCGGACCGGCCACATGGCTCCGCTCGAGCGCCACGGCGCCGTCACGGCAGCCCTCATCGAGCTGGCGGCGAAGGCGCGACAGGACGGGGAGACCACGGCCGCCCCGACGCTGCAGCCAGGCGCCACGGACCGCCAGAGCGACCCTGTACCGTTCAAGGAACTGTGAGCACGTCTGCCGGTTCCGCTGCTCCGGGATCCTGCCACGTCCTCCGCGAGGATCCAGAGCTCGCAGAAGTCATCGCCCCCGCTCGGCGCGAGCAGGCGATCGCCCGGTGCACGGCGCGCGAGCTGCTCATCCCGCCGGGCAGGGGGAATGGCGCAGGCGAGATAAGCGCCGGCGGTTACGGGCTGCTGGTGCTCGAGGGCCTGCTGATCCGCCGCGCCGGGGTCGACGGCCGCTTCGGCGCCGAGCTCCTCGGAGACGGCGATCTGCTGCGCCCCTGGCAGGAGGAGTACGACTCGCCCGTCCTTCGCCTCCAGACCGGCTGGACGGTGCTCGAGCCCTCACGCATCGCGCTGCTGGACGACGGATTCGTCGAGCGCGCAGCGCCCTACCCCGAGCTCGGCCCCGCGATGGTCGCGCGGGCGATGCGCCGCGCGCGCAACCTCGTCGTGAACATGGCGATCGTCCACCAGGCGCGGGTAGACGTCCGCCTGCACATGCTTCTATGGCATCTGGCTGGACGGTGGGGCAGGGTCCGCCGCGAGGGCACGGTGTTGCGGATGCGGCTGACCCACGCTGTCTTGGCCGATCTGGTGGCGGCGCGCCGTCCGACCGTCACGAGTGCGCTTTCCGAGCTGGCGCGCAGCGGTCTTGTCCGCTCCTCGGGCGATGAGTGGGTGCTGCTGGGTGACCGGCCGGGTGAGCTCTATTCGGTCAACCGGGCGGTGGCGGCGACGTTGCCAGCCCGACGCTTCGCTTCGGGCTCCTGAACCGGAGCTAGTGGCCCCCGGGACCGGAGTGGCCCTTCCCGTGACCAGGCGCCGGCCCACCCTGACCCGGCGGGCGTCCTCCGTGGCCGGGCGGCGGCCCTGCGGCCGGACCGTGCGCCTTAGGCGCGGGCTGTCCCGTCGGCTTGGTCGGACCCGGCGCCGGAGCGCTCGCCGTATGGGTCGTCGTGCGCGCGGGGGCCCTGGCTACCGAATGGTGGCGGGCGCGGCTTGAGGTGGTCCGGTGCGAGCTCCCGCCGCCACTGAGCACGGCCACCGCGCCCAGCGCCACGAGCGCGGTCAGCAGCGCCATCAGCACCGCACGGCGGCGGTAGTCGTTCCGCCACCCGGGGCGGGGTTCGGTGCCGCGCCCGCCGCCGGGTCCGGCGACCCAGCCGCCGCCGGGCTCCCGCCTCGCCAGCGGGACAGTCGGCGCGGGGATCGCCAGCGGGGTGGTGGCCGCGGTCTCGGCCCCCGCAGGCCCCTCGGACAGCTCGCGCAGGCGATCGCGCACCTCCTCGGCGCGCTGAGGTCGCGCCTCGGGGTCTTTGGCCAGCATCGCCAGTACCAGAGCGTCAAGCGCCGGGGGTACCGATCGCCGGAGCTCGCTGGGCGCCGACGGGGCCGCGTTGACCTGCTGGTTGAGCAGCACCGCCGCGAGATCGCCGGTGAACGGGGGGCGCCCGGTGAGCATCGCGTAGAGCAGGCAGCCCAGCGAGTAGACGTCAGACCGGGCGTCGCCGGGGCGGCCCAGTGCCCGCTCGGGGGCCATATAGGCGGCGGTGCCAACCACCGCGGCGCCCTGGGTGAGCGTCGTGCCGTCGAGGCGGCGGGCGATGCCGAAGTCGAGCACCTTGACGGTTCCGTCGTCCGCCACCATCACGTTCGCGGGCTTGATGTCACGGTGCAGGATGCCGGCGGCATGGGCCACCCGCAGGGCGTCGGCGACCCGCTCGGCGATCCGCAGCGCCTCGGCGACCTCGAGCGGATGCCCGTCGGCCAGCATCTCCGCCAGGCTGTGGCCGGCGATGTACTCCATCACGATGTACTGCTCGCCCAGCGCGTCGACCCCGGTGTCGTACACGGTGACCACGCTGGAGGTGGCGAGCCCGGCCGCCGCGCGCGCCTCACGGGCAAACCGCTCGGCGTAGGTCGCGTCCTGGTCGGCCAGCGCCGCCAGCAGCACCTTGACCGCCACCGTGCGGCCGAGCAGCTCGTCGGTGGCGCGATACACGGTGCTCATTCCGCCGCGCCCGATCACCCGCTCGAGCCGGTAGCGGTCCGCCATAACTCGTTCGCTGGTCCTGGGCATCACCAGCATTGTTCCCAGCTTTGCCTAAAGCGGCTCAGGCTCCTGCCTGCCCGCCCCCCAGGTCTCTGTCGAGCCGTGCCATCCCGGCGGCGAACAGGATCGGCAGGCACAGGATC
>DAIQND010000179.1:4824-5253 GCA_036788555.1 Solirubrobacteraceae bacterium
CCCAGTCGGTAGTGGTGGGGCCACGAGCGCGAGCAGCAGGAAGAACCCGAGGGCGTGCAGCCCAAGCACCACCGTGGCCATCATCGCCACCGTCCGCCACTGTCCGGTGAAGACCGCACCCGGGCCGCGCGGCTCATGGCGCGAGCGCCCGCGCGGCGATCGCCGCCTGGCCATAGGAGATCCCGCCGTCGTTGGCGGGCAGCCGCTGCGGCATCAGCACCCGCAGCCCGAAGCGCTCGAGTCCGGCCGCGGCCGCCTCCAGCAGCCGTCGATTCTGAAACACGCCGCCCGAGAGCACCACGAGCCCACATCCATAATGTCCTGCCAGGCGCGCGCAGCCACGCGCGGTGGCGTGCGCCAGCGCCGTATGAAACCCGCTGGCGATCAGCCCGATCGCCACGCCGTCGCGCAGGTCACGCAGAATCGCGT
>DAIQND010000180.1:0-5249 GCA_036788555.1 Solirubrobacteraceae bacterium
CCGCCACCTGGCCGAGGAGGCGCTGTCGCTGGGTCGCGACGAGCTCGCGGTGCTGGCGGTGCTTCTCCTGCGCGGCCCGCAGACTCCGGGGGAGCTCAAGGCGCGCACCGAGCGGATGGCCAGCCTCGGCTCGCTCTCCGACGTCGACCGGGTCCTGGATACGCTGATCGACCGCGGGTATGCCCGGCGCCTCGGCCGGCGCCCGGGGCAGAAGGAGGACCGCTTTGCGCAGTTGCTCGGCGGCGAGCGCTCGGGCGCCGAATCCGGCGCAACCGAGACCGCCTTCTCGCCGGATCCGGCCGGTCCGCCGGCGGATGGGCCGCCCGCGCGGTCGTTTTCTGAGCTCGTGGCGAGGCTCGATCGCCTCGAGGACGAGGTTGCCGCGCTTCGAAGCGAGGTCTCGGCGCTCGGCGGCTCCGGCCCCGGCCCCGGCGCCGGATAGCCTCAGCGCGTGACCGGCTCGGCGACGCTCAGGCGCTCGCCCAGCTCGTCCGGGCTCACGCCGTGAGCGGCCAGCACGCGCGCAAAGCTTGCGCCGTAGACGTCACGCACCGCGGCCAGCACGTCTGTCGTCGTCACCTTTGCGGCTCCGCGCCCGGCGACGATGTGACGCGCGTGGTCGGTGACGATCGCCACCGGGTCGGCGTCGCCGGCACACGGGAGCGCGTTCGCGCTGTCCTCCTCGAGCCTGCTCACCGGCGCCTCCTGGACGCCGAGGGAGGCGAGCAGCGCACCCGCCTCTCCGTGGCGGCGCAGAGCGCGCAGCCACCGCTCCGCCTGCTCCCCGACCGACAGCGCGAACGGCATCGCGGTCGCCGCGATCCCCAGCAGCAGCGCGGCGTCGGCGGTGAGCGGCGCCGTCCCGCCGGCCGGGGCCCGATGCCCATCGGGGCCGACCGCGAGCACGGCATCCTCGAGCGTGGCGAAAATCGGGAAACGCGCCCCCACGCCGGTCAGTTCGAGCACCCGCAGCAACTCGGCGCCGGGTCGCGCGATTACCAGCCGTTGATCGCCTGCCAGGCGGCGGTCGATCGCGACGAGCACGCCGAGCGCGGTGGAGTCGATGAACTGCACGCCGGCCGCGTCCAGCACGAGGTGCTTGTGGCCCGAGCTCACGAGGTCGCAGAGCGCCCGCCTGAGCTCGGGCGCCGAGAACAGGTCGAGCTCACCCTTCAGCGAGACGACGACGGCGTGTTCGTCGACGGCCACGGTGTCGATCGCGACCGTGCTCCGGCGTCCGAATTTGGGGTCGGGCGATGGAACAGACATCGGGGGCACACTCCCGGTATCGGCCGCTGCGCCCCGCTCGATGAGCCCCGGCGCGGTTGGTGGACGAGACGTTGCAGCGGGGCGTTGCCCGGCCGGGCTACAGGATCCCCACCTCGGAGTTGTCGCCGACCATGAACCTGTAGGCCCGAGGCTGGCGGTGATCGCGCCCGACGCGCACGTTGCGCCCCAGCAGCGAGGACTCCATTCTTCCGGCCAGGTCGTGGACCACCGAGCCGGAGAGCAGGATCGAATGCTCGACCTCGGCGTTCTGTATCGAGCAGCCCTCGCCGATTGCCGTGTACGGGCCGACATAGCAATCGCTCAGTCGCGCGCCGGCGCCGATGATCGCCGGGCCGCGGACGGTCGATCGCTCGAGCCGCGCGCCGGGCTCGACGACAACCCGGCCGTCGACCTGCGAGTCCAGCAGCTCGCCCTCGATCCGCTCCTGGATCGTGTCCAGCACGAGCCGGTTGGCCGCGAGCATGTCCTCGAGGCGGCCCGTGTCCTTCCACCACCCCCGCACCACGTGGGGCTCCACGCGCAGGCCCTGGTCGACGAGGTGCTGGATCGCGTCGGTGATCTCGAGCTCGCCGCGTCCCGAGGGCTCGATCGCCCGGGCCGCCGCATGCACCACGGGGGTGAACATGTAGACGCCAACCAGGGCGAGGTCGGTCCTCGGCTCGTGGGGCTTCTCGACCAGGCGCACGACGGCGCCATCGCGAAGCTCGGCCACGCCGTACTGGTCGGGGTCGGGCACCGGAGTGAGGAGGATCAGCGCGTCGGGTGCGTTGGCCTGGAAGGCGCAGACCAGATCCTCGATCCCGCCCTGGAGCAGGTTGTCGCCCAGATACATGACGAACGGCGAATCACCCAGATAGGGCTCGGCGGTCAGCACGGCATGCGCCAGCCCGAGCGGCTCGTCCTGGAGGATGTAGGTGAGCTTCACGCCGAAGCGCGAGCCGTCGCCGGCGGCGGTCCTGATCTCATCGCCGGTTTCGGGCGCGATGATGACGCCGACCTCCTCGATCCCCGCCTCGGCCATCGCCTCGATGCCGTAGAACAGGACGGGCTTGTTGGCCACCGGCACGAGCTGCTTGGCGCTCGTGTGGGTGATCGGGCGAAGCCGGGTCCCCTTGCCGCCGGACAGGATCAGTCCCTTGAGCTGCTGCATCGCCTGAGCAGGGTACCCGGGCGCTGGTTGCCGAGCCGCCGAGCAGCGGTTCAGTAGCCGCCGCCCAGTTTGCGGTGATCCCAGCTCGCCACCCGAACCGCCACGAACTGAAGCCCGATGCGCTTTGCCGCCTGCGCCCGCACGACGTCGACGAAGCCCTCCCCGAGCGCGCCCATCCCGTAGCGGGCAAAGATCTCCTGCCCGAGCGCGACCACGGTTTCCTCGTCTCGATGGATCACCGTCCGGGCCTCGAGCATCACGCCGCGCAGCTCCTCGTAGCGCTCGCCCGCCTCGAGCTCGAGCGTCGCGCGATCGTCGCGCTCCAGGTTGCGGGCCTTCTGTGACTTCGCGTACGTCCAGGCCCAGATCTCACCTCCGCGCAGCACGTACCAGAGCGGCATCACGTGCGGCCAGCCGTGCGGACCCCTTGTGGCGCAGGCCAGCACCTTCTGCTCCTGGAGGAACGCCGCCACCTCCGCGTCGCTCATCGCGATCTGCTCGCGACGCTTCAACTGAGCGATGCCACCGCCGAAGCGGCCCGGATCGCCTCGGCGGCAACCCGCACCTCGGCCCGGGCGTCCTGCGGCTCCAGCACCACCGCGTCACCCGCCTCCTTGAGCACCTCGCGCACCAGCCAGTCGCCGCCGGCGAACCCGAGCTCGACGATCACCGCGCCGTCCTCGAGCTCCGCCACCACGGTCCGCTCCTCGCGTGCCCAGCGCGCTCGCCCGGGAGAGATCCAGATCCGGGCCCGACGGGAGGACGGGACCTCGCCCGTCCGCGGCCATCCTTCGACATCCGCCGCCGGGTCCACGTCGGGACGCGGCTCGAACGTCCGCTCGCTCACCACGGCTGACTTGATGCGGTCCAGGCGGAAGTGACGCGTGTCCTCGCGCGCTGGGTCATAGCTGGCCACGTACCAGCCCTCGCATCCGTTGATCAGCGCGTACGGCTCGACCGTGCGGCTCGAGAACTCGTCCTCGTTCTCCTTGTAGTACTCGAACTCGAGCAGCCGGTGCCCGGCGATCGCGCGCGAGACAACGACCGCTATCTCCTCATCGTCTCCGCCCGACGGGGCAACCTGCAGTCCCTCCTGGGCCGGGTCCTCGCCCAGCGCGCCCACGACCTTCGCCCGCACCGAGCTGAGCGAGCCCTCGGGGATGTGCTCGCCGATCAGATCGATCGCCGCGACCAGCGCCTTCGCCTCCACCGGCAGCAGCCGCGCCGGGCGGGCAAACGAGTCGCCGTACGGCTCGGGATCGACCTCGATCGCGCCGTCCTCGCCGATCTCGGCGTAGAGCACGTAGGTGCCGGCACCGAAATTGACCACGTTCAGCACCGAGATGTCCTCGCGGAGCTCCTGCTCTGAGATGTTGAGCGCGGAGCAGAGGCCCGCCACGTCCAGTCGGCGGCCGGCCCGGCCGCCCTCGATCAGGATGCTGGCCAGCGTCACCAACCGCGCGAAGCGCTCCGGCCGGATCGCCGCCTCGGGGTGATGGCCGTTCGTCGCCTCCTCGCGGTCCTCGGCCTCGACCGCGGGTGGCTGCTCGCCCGCGGCGCCGGCCACCGGCGCCGCGACCTGCGGCCCGCCGGTGTGGCGCTCGATCAGCAGCTCGAGTCGCTCCTGCAACTCGGCCACCAGCTCGGGTGGACCGAGGACCCGCGCGTGCTCGCCCAGGCCGAGCACCCAGGCGATCAGCTGTCGGGCGTTGGAGTAGCTCGTGCTGAAGATGATCTCGCCACCGCCGGATTCGGAGCGGACCTCGCCGTAGCGACCGAAGTGGCGCTCGATCTGCCAGGCGATCCTCCGCGTGATCCAGATCTCGGCCGTGCCCACGGGGTCTCCGAACTGCCAATCGATCCGGCTGGCGTAGGCGCGCGGGTCGAACTCGGCCGGGCGCTGAAAATCGTGTTCGGCCTTGGTCGCGTAGCCGACCTTGCCGCGGATCCTCGACAGACGGAAGACGCGAATCGCATCCCGCTCGTGGGATCGGCCGACGAGGTAGAACTGCCCGCCTCGGTAGAGGAGCTGGTATGGATCGACGCGCCGGGTCCCGACCTCGTCGCGCTCCATCGTGTAGTAGTCGAAGGTGATCGTCTTGCGGCGGAACACGGCGGTCTCGATCTTGGCCAGGCGCTGGGAGACGTCATGGCCTCCGGCGGATCCGGTGATGCCCAGTGCGACGGTGTGCTGCTCTGGCGTGCTCAGCGGGCTCGGCCGGCCCCAGGAAATCTGCTGGAGCGCCAGCCGGAGCGGCTCGGCGTAGGCGAACTCGCCGTCCAGCAGCTGCAGCGCGGTGTGCAGCGCCGCCAGCTCCTGATCGGTGAACTCGATCGGCGGCAGGTGGAAGTTCTCGGGCGGCAGCGAGTAGGTCTCCTGCTCGACCTGGCCGTCGGCGGGCTTCTCGACCGACAGAGCGATGCCCAGCGCCTCGAGCTCGGAGCGGTCCGCGTAGAAACGCCGCGCGAACGCGTCCTCGTTCATCACGCTGTACCCCTCGACCTCGCTCCTGATCTCATTGGCCGTGACCGGCCGGCGCTCTGCCATTAGATACGAGATCAACGAGAGCTGCCGGATCAGCTTCTCGGTGTCCTTCGCCATCCCAGGCAGAACTGTAGACGCGAGCCGGTTTCGAGGCTGGACCCAACACCCGGGCGGCCGGAATTTGCGGCGAAACGGGACGCCCGGCAGACGTTCGTACGGCTACTCGGCGGTCTGCGAGGCAGCCCACTCACGTGGGCGCCCCGGGACTCCCAGAGCCGCCGGCTCGACCTCGACGATCTCGCCGGCGGGAACACCGGCACGCCG
>DAIQND010000181.1:0-2027 GCA_036788555.1 Solirubrobacteraceae bacterium
AGCGTCACCGACGACCCTGAGTTCGAATGGCGGGTTCCCTCGCCGCGCTTTTTGGTGCGCTCCACCGGCGAGGCGGCCAAGCCCGACACGGCCGGGCAGGAGCAGGTGGCGCGGACGCTGGTCGAGACGCTCGGTCACTTCGGGATCGAGGCCAAGGTGATCGGCCGGGTCACCGGGCCCCACATCACCCGCTACGAGCTGCGCCTGGCGCCGGGCACCAAGGTGGCCAAGGTGGCCCAGCTCAAGGATGACCTGGCCTACGCGCTGGCCGCCACCGACATTCGGATCCTCGCCCCGATCCCCGGCAAGCAGGCGGTCGGCGTCGAGGTGCCCAATGCCCGTCGGCGGATCGTCCATCTCGGCGACGTCTTCCAGGACCCGCCGGCGGACCACTCGCCGCTGACCGTGTGGCTGGGCAAGGACATCGCCGGGCGGGCGATCGGCGCCGATCTGACCAAGATGCCCCACCTGCTGGTGGCCGGGACGACCGGCGCGGGCAAATCGGCCTGCGTGAACGCGATGCTCTCCTCGATCCTGCTGCGGGCGACGCCGCACGAGGCGCGGTTCGTCCTCGTCGATCCCAAGCAGGTGGAGCTCAACCATTACGAATCGATCCCGCACCTGCTGACCCCGGTGATCACCAGCCCCCGGATGGCGGCCAACGCGCTGCAGAACCTGGTCAAGGAGATGGAACAGCGCTACGGGATCATGTCGCTGGCCCGCACGCGGTCGCTGCCCGAGCTCAATCGCGTCCGCGAGCGCCGGGGCGAGCCGCCGCTGCCCTACATCCTGTGCGTGATCGACGAGCTGGCCGACCTGATGATGGTCGCGCCCGCCGACGTCGAGGACTCGATCATCCGCCTGGCGCAGAAGGCACGCGCGGTCGGCATCCACCTGGTGCTGGCCACGCAGTCGCCGCGGGTCGACGTGATCACCGGGATGATCAAGGCCAACGTGCCCTCACGGATCGCCTTCGCCGTCTCCAGCCAGACCGACTCGCGCGTGATCCTCGACCAGAACGGCGCCGAGTCGCTGCTGGGGCAGGGCGACATGCTGTTCTCGCCGGTGGGCGCCTCAAAGCTCCAGCGGATCCAGGGGGCGTACGTGGACGAGGAGCAGATCGCCGAGCTGACCGACGCGTGGCGGCGCCAGGGCGAGCCCGAGTTCCACGAGGAGCTGCTCGAGGAGGTCGAGTCCGAGGAGGCGGACGGCGGTTCGGAGGGGGAGTTCCCGCCCGACGAGGATCCGCTGCTCGATGATGCGATCGCGCTCGTGGCCCAGATGGGCACCGCATCCACCTCGATGCTCCAGCGTCGCCTTCGCCTGGGGTATACACGTGCGGGGCGGCTGATCGACATGCTCGAGCGGCGCGGCATCATCTCCGGCTACGAGGGATCGAAGCCGCGCCAGGTGCTGATCAGCGAAGCGGACGTTCCGCGCATCCTCTCGCACCTGGCCGAGGCCGAGGGGTCCGCGCAGCCGCGGCTCGTCCCGGTGCCGGACGACACCGACCCGGCTTAGGGGCGCCGATAGCCTTGGGTGTCGATGCCGGACATTGGCTCGACGCTGCGCGAGGCGCGGATGCGCCAGCGGATCGATATCACCGAGGTTGAGGCGCAGACCAAGATTCGCGCCAAGTACCTGCGCGCGATCGAGAACGAGGAGTGGGACCTGCTGCCGGGCCCCGTGTATGCGAGAAGCTTCCTGCGCACCTACTGCGACTATCTGGGGCTCGATTCGCGGATGCTGGTCGACCAGTTCCGCCGCCGCCACGAGCACCCCTCAGAGCACGAGTTCCGGCCGATCAGCTCACGCCCGCGCGAGCGCGATCGCCGTCCCCCGCGCCGGATCCCGTCTTGGGTGTCGGTCGTGGTCGCCGTCGTGCTGGTGCTGGTGGCGCTCGGCGTGGTCGGAGAGTTGACTCGGTCAAACGCTCCCATCGTGGCGAAGCAGTCGGTCTCGGCCCGCCACTGGTCGGCGGCGAGTGCCTGCAGGAGCTCGATCACCTGAGCCCCGGAGCGGGAGTC
>DAIQND010000181.1:2037-3197 GCA_036788555.1 Solirubrobacteraceae bacterium
GCATCAAGGAGACGACCAGCACCGTCGTCACCGTGACGACGCCGTGCAGTGGCGCGCTCGGGACTTCGACCACAACGACGGGGCCGGCGACCACGACCACGGTCAAGCCGGCCGCCCCGGCGAAGGTGACGCTGAAGATGGTCCCGACCAACGCGGTGTACGTGTGCCTGGTCAACGGAGCCGGCACGAAGCTGATCAACGAGCAGACCTTCACTCCCGGTCAGACGATTCCGATCGCCACCGCCTCGAGGCTGCTGCTGACGCTCGGCAACAACAACGTCCAGCTGAAGGTCAACGGCAGGGCGATCCCGCTGAGCGCCTCGCCGACGGCCATCCGCCTGCTGATCACCCCGAAGGCGGTGCAGCACATCCCGCTCTCGCAGACGCCGACGTGCCCGTGACCGGCGCCGGCTCCTCAGAGCGCCCGCGGGCGGGAATCCTGATCACGGGAACGGAGGTGCTCACCGGGATCATCTCCGACCGCAACGGCCCCTGGCTGTCCGAACGGCTGCTCGAGGTCGGCGTGGATGCCCAGATGATCGAGATCGTCGGCGATCGCTCTGAGGACCTGCTGGCGGCGCTGCGGTCGATGGCCGCCGAGGGCGTCGCGCTGATCGTCACCAGCGGGGGGCTCGGGCCGACGGCTGACGATCTCACCGCCGAGGTGGTCGCGCGCTTCACCGGCCGCCAGATGGTGCTCGATCCCGGCCTGGAGGGCCGCATCGAAGAGATCCTCAGCGGACTGATGCAGCGCTGGCCAAACCTCGACCGGGAGGCGATCCGCACCTCCAACCGCAAGCAGGCGATGATTCCCGAGGGCGCGACGATTCTCGACCCCGTGGGAACCGCCCCGGGGCTGGTCGTCGCACCGTTGAACGCAACCCGGCCCACCGTCGTCGTGTTGCCCGGGCCGCCGCGCGAGCTTCAGCCGATGTGGGAGACGGCGCGGAGGACCGACGCCTTCCAGGCCGCGATCGCCGGCGCCCCTGAATACCGCCGCGGGATGCTGCGACTGTTCGGGATCCCCGAGTCGGAGATCGCCAGCGCGCTGCGCGCGGCCGCCGAGGCCGGCCTGCGCTTGGAGCCGCTTGAGATCACGACGTGCCTGCGTCGCGGCGAGATCGAGGTGTCGACCCGGTATCTGCCGCCGGCCGAGCCTG
>DAIQND010000181.1:3207-5105 GCA_036788555.1 Solirubrobacteraceae bacterium
CAGGCGCTGGTCCAATTCATCCGCCGGCGGCACGCGGAGACGCTGTTCTCCGAGGACGGCTCGACCGTCGATCAGCAGGTGGCCGAGCTCCTGGACGGGCGGATGGTGGCGGTCGCCGAGTCCTGCACGGGCGGGCTGATGGCGGCGAGGCTGACCGAGCGCGGAGGCTCCTCGGCCTACTTCGCGGGCGGCATCGTCGCCTACTCCAACTCGGCGAAGGCCTCGCTGGTGGGGGTCGATCCCGAGCTGATCGAGCGCGTCGGAGCGGTTTCCGAGCCCGTCGCCGACGCGCTGGCCGACGGCGCGGTGGCACGCTTTGACGCCGATTACGGCATCGGGATCACGGGGGTCGCCGGCCCGGGCGGCGGCACCGAGGAGAAGCCGGTGGGCACGGTGTGCTTTGCGGTCGCCTCGGCGGCGGGGGAGCGGCTCACCCGCACCAGCCGGCTGCCGGGAAACCGCGCCGACGTGCGAGATCGCTCGACCACCGTCGCCCTGCATCTGCTGCGGCGGTTGCTCCTGGGCGGCGCAGACGCCCCAGGCGGTTCGCGGCCGCGGGCGGCCGCCGCCTCACCCGAGTGAGCGCCCAGCGGGAAGCCGACGACGAGCGCCTGCGGCTGTTCGTCGCGCTTGAGCTTCCCGAGCCCGTCCGCAGCACGCTGGTGACGTGGACGGCCGGCGCCGTACCGCGCCCTCATGGACTGCGGGTGCTGGAAGACGGGGCGCTGCACGTGACGCTGTGCTTCCTCGGCTGGCAGTCCCCTGCGGCGGTCGACGGGATCGGCCAGGCCCTGCGCGGGCTCGGCCAGGCGCCTGCCGCCGGCCTCTCGCTGGCCGGGGCACGCTGGCTGCCGGCTCGGCGGCCGCGGGTGCTGGCGGTCGGGCTGTGCGACCCGACGGATGCGCTGCGCGGCGTGCAGAGCACGCTGTCGCGCACGCTGTCCGAAGGTGGCTGGTATCAGCCGGAGACGCGGCCATACCTGCCCCACGTGACCGTCGCCAGGGTGGCGCACGGCGCCCGGGTTTCGCCCCGGCCGCTGTCGCCGCCGCCCGCCAGCGCCTTCTGCGGGCGACGCGTGACGCTGTTTCGCTCGCGCCTGCGTGCGACCGGCGCCCGCTACGAGCCACTGGCCGGGGTCGAGCTGGGGGCCGCGGCAGGCGGCGACGCGGTACGCGGCGACGCGCGTCAGCCGTCGAGCACGTAGCCCGCGTAGCGCTCGTCTACCGAGGCCAGGCGGAATCCCGCCAGCTCGAGCACCCGCCGCGAGGGCGCGTTCTGCAGCTCGGCCCGCGCCACCACCCGCGTGACCTCGGGCTGGGCGAGCAGCCACTGCGACAGCGCGGCCACGAACTCGCGACCGTAGCCGCGGCCATGGTAGCCCGCCGCCAGGCCGAACCCGATCTCCACCTCGCCGTGCTCGTCGGGGTCACGATGGACGCCGCAGTCACCGATCACCAGTCCGTCGAGGGTGATCAGCCAGCCCGGCTGGTGTCCATGGCGAATCGCCATCCGCAGCCCGGCGACGGTGCCCTCGTGCGGCCATCCGTCGGCGGCGCACACCGCCGATAGGTCCCCCGCCACCAGGGCCCTTGCCAGCTGCGGTGACACCGGGACGAGCTGGAGGTGAGCCGTCGTGATCGGGGTGGGGTGAAGCGGCATTTCCTGGCCCGGGCGCAGCCTAGCCGCCGACCCATCCCGGCGTGTGAGGCGCAACCGGCGCACGCCACTCGCCGATGTGAAAGGGTGCCCCGCGTGAGAGGAGCAGCACGATCCCGCGCCAGGGTCGCGATCGCCGTCGCGCTCGCCGCTGCCGCGCTGGGGCTGGCGGTTCCGGGCGCCGCGTCGGCGCAGAGCTTCAGCGCCAACGGCAGCGCCGAGCAGGTGTACGTGACCGGCG
>DAIQND010000182.1:0-2963 GCA_036788555.1 Solirubrobacteraceae bacterium
GGCCGGCGGGCTACGGGGTCATCTCGGCGATCAGCGAGGACCAGGAGAAGTCGCGGGCGCCCATCCCGGCCCCGGTGTAGGGGTCGTAGTACTCGCGTAGCCCCGCGTCGAGGACCGCATGGCGCAGCCGGCGCGCCATCTCGGCTGCCGCCTCGTCGTAGCCGAGCCGGACCAGGCCGAGCCACAAAAGCCAGGCCGCGTTGATCCCCGCCAGTAGCGGCGCAGGAAGATCAGGCGGTCCTTGCGGGAGAAGCTCGCCTCGGCGACCGACACCGACGGCGGCGGGACCGCGGTCCAGAAGTGCTTGGCGTCGAGCAGGTATTCCTCGATCATCCGGTGCGCGATGTCACGTGGGAGGTCGGGCAGGGCGAGCGGGGACAGGGCAGCCCAGGTCACCACCTGGTGCTTGCGCCGCCGACGCCGTGTGCATCGCACGAGCTGGTGGAAGATCCCGCACCGCTCGTCGTAGAGCCGCTCCAGGAGCGCCGGGGTGATCGAGGGGCGCCCGAGCGCGATTCGAGACAGCCCGTGCGCGACGTTGGTCAGCGTGTCGCAGACGACGGGGCCTCCATCGGCGTCGATCCGGCGGATGTCGAAATCACGCCGGCGGTTGCTCGCCACGAGCAGTGGGAACCCGGGAAGGCCGTCGGCGCGCCAGCCCCACGCGGAGTCGAATTTCGGTGACGCGTCGAGCCCGGACTCGTCGGGCTGGATGATCCAGATCAGACCGTCGCCGTCGAGGTCGCGGTCGCGCTCGACGCGCTCGTGGTGGCGGACGATCGCCGGGACCTCGGCCGGGTCGCCCACCGCCTGCTGCCACGCGTAGGCCAGAAGCGGCGGCTGGATCGTGCGGGTCATGAAGTCCCGGCGCGAGTGCACGTTGTAGAACAGCCCGCGCACGCGATCCACCGGCTGCCCCCAGAAGATCGTGTGTCCGATGAAGCCGTCATCGGTGGCCGCCGCCAGCAGGCTCTCCAGCTCGCGCCGCGCGCGGGAGGGGTCAAACCGCCGCCAGGCGATGGCGGTGAAGCACGAGTCCCAATACCACTGCCACGGGTACCGGCCGGGGCTGGGTGAGGTGTAGGCATAGCCGACGTCGTCGTGGACTCCCTCCCGCCAGTTCGCCTCGAGGGTCCGGCGGCAGATGTCGTGGACCGGATCGGCCGGCGGCGCGGAGGCCGTGGGGGGCTGCGTGATCTCGCTCATGCCGGAGATTGGGCAGGTGGTCGGAACGAGAGCCGCTCGTCGCGATCGGGGTCGGTGTGGGGAACCTGGGGCAGGCGGTCGTGCAGCCGGCGCAGGCTCGGAATCAGCGCCAGCGCGGGAAGGATCGGGAGCCAGAAGGTGACGATCCGGTACAGGAACACGGCGACCAGCGCCGGCGCGAGCGCGATGCCGACGCCATGCAGCGCGAAGGCAATCGCGGCCTCGACACCACCCGCGCCACCGGCGGGGAGGGGAAGGCTCGAGATCACGATCCCGGTGGCGTAGGCGAGGATCAGCCCGATCGGGTCGACGTGGCCGCCGAACGCGCGCACTGATGCATAGAGGGTCAGCATGTCTCCAGCCCAGTACACCGGATATCCGATCGCGCCGCCGCGGTAGCGCAGCGGATGCGAGAGCAGGTGCCGGACCAGGACCACGCCGGCGATGCCGTTGGCAAGCGAGATCCTCGCCTCCCGCGCCACCCAGCCAAGCGCCCGCCGCGGTCCCCTGCGCGGCCGGCTCGCCTCCGACCCCGGAGGTGGCAGGTCGATGAAGCGATGCACGCGTGAGGGTGCGGTGAACCAGCGCGCGCCGAGCACGCAGGCGGGAATCACGGTCAGCCACGCCAGCGTCATCGCCAGCGGCGCCCGCTGGCCGGTGGCGAGCACGAGCACCGCCGCGATCCAGGCATAGATCGACAGCACCACCCACTCGAGCGTGCCCACCGCCAGCACCCGGCGCGTGGCCACGCGCGGCTTCGTCCCCGTTCGCCTGAGCGCCCAGTAGTCGACGGCGAGGCCCCCGACGCTGGCGGCAAACACGGCCGCCCCGGCGCCGAACACGACGATCCGCGCGGTGTCGGTGAAGCTGAACCTCGGGCCGCCGTCGGCGCGAGCGACGTCGTGGTAGGCCAGCATGTACCCCAGATAGGCCAGCAGCTGTCCAAACAGACACGCCGGCAGCCACAACTTCTCGGCGTGGGCGATGGCGCTGGAAATCTTGCCGAAGTGGGCGAGCTGCCCAATCGCCGTGAAGGCGCCCCCGGCCAGCATCACCGCGAGGATCACCGCGATCACCGCCCTGCGCTTGTCGAGCGACAGCGGCTCGCGGTTCTGCGAGTCTCCGGTTCCTGCCGATCGCCGGCCATGGTTAGCGTCCTTCCCGCTCGCCGGCACTCACAGCCTCAGCGGTGTTTTCGATCGACACCACCGCGGTGGCCACGTCGCAGGGATAGCTGCGCCGAGCGCGCAGCAGGGCAAGCCCGGCGATCGCCAGCGGTATCAGCATGATCAGGAATGTCTCGGCCAGGGCGTTGCCGTTGGCCCGGCTGGTGGCGCCGACGCCACCGCTGCCCCCGGGCCCGCCCAGCAGCCCCGAGACGAAGCCGAAGACGAGCGGCGCGGCGGCGTAGGCCAGCATCTGCAGCACGGTGCGGACGCCCTCGGCGCGCCCCCACAGGCGCGGATGCATGATGTCGAGCCGCGCGGCGTTGAGCGGCGAGTCGGGAGCCGCCAGGGCTGCCCCGCCGAGCACGAACAGTGGGACCGAGACAACCAGCCACGGGCTGAGCAGCCCGGGGATGAAGAGCGCCGCGGCCGCGAGGTAGCCCACCGTCCCGACGCCCACCCGGGCACTCGGCCGGCCGCGGCGAAGCAGCCGGTCCGCGACGCGCCCGGCCAGCACGGCGCGCGGCATCCACCACGCCGCTTTGATCTGCAGCGACGTCGAGGCGACGATCCGCTTCTACCAGGATCTGC
>DAIQND010000182.1:2973-5102 GCA_036788555.1 Solirubrobacteraceae bacterium
GCCCGGCCACGACGACCCCGATCAGCGCCCCGACCCCGACCAGTAACAGCAGCGCGCTGGCGGTGCCCTGCGAGAGGTCGTAGCGGCTGCGCATCAGCTCGACCGCGAAGGTGCGGACACCCGCGAAGAACAGGTAGGCGAGTGCCGAGGCGCAGATGATGATCCGGTTGGTCGGGATCTTGAGCACATACTTCACCGCCGCCCACACCGACATCCCCACCGGGTCCTCGTGCAGCACGAGCTCCGGGCGCGGCCGGTGCCCCTGCTCGCGCACGACCTCCTGGGCCAGCTCCTGCTCCTGTTCGAGCACCGCCTCGGGGGGCCCCGCGTCGAGCACGGCTTCCTCGGCGGCCCCCTGGACCCCCACCAGCTCCTCGGCCCCCGGCTCAAGCCGGCTCTGCCCGCCGCGGGCCGGCTCCGCCAGCAGCTTGGCGACCGCGAAGGCGAGCATCAGGCCGGGGATCGCGAGCCAGCCAAACCCATCCCGCCACGACAGTGCACCGGCCAGATTCCCGCTCACGACTACCCCGATACCCGACCCGATCAGCTCACCGGTCAGGATCATTCCCCAGACCTTGGCCCGTTCGCCGGCGGGGAAGAAGTCGCCGGTCAGCGAGGCAAGCGTCGGCCCGGCGGTGGCCGTGACCGCCCCCAGGGCGACCCGCGTCAGGATCAGGATGGTGAACGACGGGGCAAACGCGCTGGCACCCATCGCCAAGCTCCACACAACGATGCTCGCCGCCAGCAGCTGCACCCGATTGAAGCGGTCGGTCAGCACGCCGACGGGGACGGTGCAGAGCGCGCCTGCCACAGATGACACCGCGGCGATCATGCCCAGCTGGGTATTGGAGATGTGCAGCGCGCGCTCGAGCTCGGGGGCGACCGCGCCGACGGTTCCCAGGTCGGCTGAGTTGAGCATCAGCACGCAGCCGAGCAGCAGGATCACCCGCAAGCGGACCGCTCCGCCGATGTCGGCGTCGGCTCGCGCGACGGCATGACGGATCGCGGTGCGGGTGCCGCGCACCGGCGCGAGCCGCTGCGCAGCATCGCCGAAGCTCATCCGGACGACTCCGGCGTCAGAGCAGCCTGAAGCTGTGCGTGGTGGGTGGTGGTCATCAACCGGGTGGGTTCGGCGGCGCGCCGCCGGCGAACACGTCGTGGGGTTTCGAATTGCGGAGGCGGCCTGACCACGTCCCGCGCGCGACGCAGCGCTCTCGGGCGTCACTCGCCCTCCGGCTGCTGCCAACCCAGAGACACGATCCTTCCTTCCAAGCCGAGCCTTGCCCTGGGGTAACGCGCCGAAACCGAGCCGTTCACGTGATTACAGTTCCGGCCAGGGGGAGAGAAACGACCGCGTGAGGCGAGCGCTCTTCGTGGTCCTGTCCGCGGGTGCGCTGGCCCTGGCCGGTTGTGCGGGTGACGGAGCTCCGACGTACACGAAGGAGCGTCTGGCCCTGAACGGGTGCCCCGGCGGCATCGTGCGGACGCATCGGACGGTGAAGTTCACCTACACGGTCCTCAACGCCTCCAGCCACGCGTGGAGTGCGGCCTACCTGCTGCTCCAACCGCAGGGGCCGATCCAGACCGCGCTGCACGTTTCGCCGCACCACGACGCCGGCGGGATCGGCGGGTATGTGACGCGGGTGGCCGCTGGGCTGGGGGCCGGCAAGTCGCTGAGCGGCACGATCGTCGCAGCGCTGGACCGAAACGGCACCGGGTCGTTCAAGCTCGGCGCGTGGGGGGCGCCCGGCAACAGCATCGCCGAGCCGAGCACGATGCCCGCGCGCTACTGCACGCTCGCCGGTTGAGCGACCGGGCGCTGAGCAACCTCCACCGTTACACGAGCACGAGCAGCGGGTAAATGCGCGCCATGGCCAAAGCGGCATCGGTCGGCTTCGCGCTGCTCGTCCGCGCGACGATTTTCTTCGGCTTCTACGTGCTGCTGGTCGATGATCTGCACGAGGACGAGCTGGTGGCCGGCGCGGTGATCGCGCTGGGAGCCGCGGTCGTGTCCTCCTTTCTGCTCACCGCCCGCCAGACGCTGCGGGTGCGGCCGGGCATGTTTCGCTACCTGCCGCGCACGCTGCTGTTGCTGCTCACCGACACCGGCCGCGTCAGCTGGGCGCTCG
>DAIQND010000183.1:0-5100 GCA_036788555.1 Solirubrobacteraceae bacterium
GAGCACATCGTCACGTGGGCGGTCGGCCACCTCGTGCAGCTGGCTGAGCCCGACGAGTACGACGACCGCTTCAAGAAGTGGCGAATGGCCGATCTCCCGATCGTCCCGGATCGCTTCAAGCTCGTGATCCGCGACGAGCGATCCAAGAAGCAGATGAACGTGATCAAGCGGATGCTGTCCCGCGACGAGGTCACCTCTGTGGTCAACGCCTGCGACGCGGGGCGGGAGGGCGAGCTGATCTTCGCCTACCTCTACGAGAAGGCAGCGTCCAAGAAACCCGTCAAGCGTCTGTGGCTGCATTCGATGACCAAGGAGGCGATCAAGCAGGCGTTCGGCGATCTGCGGCCGGGCACCGAGCTGGCGTCGCTGGAGGCCGCCGCGCGGTCACGGTCGGAGGCCGACTGGATCGTCGGGATGAACGCCACGCGCGCGGCGACGATTCGGCTGCGCTCGGCATTCGACGGCGCGGTCTCCCTCGGGAGGGTGCAGACGCCGACGCTCGCCATCCTCGCGAAGCGCGAGCAGGAGATCCGCGACTTCATCCCGGAGCCCTACTGGGTGGTCGACGCCACCTTCGACCCGGTCGAGGACGGTCCGCGGGTGTACGAGGGGCGCTTTCACGCCGGCGCCAACCCTCGGATCAAGAGCGGCGAGGAGGCCGAGGCGATCGTCGATGCGTGCCGCGGCCAGACGGGCCAGATCACCAAGCTGACGAAGACCGAGCAGAAGCAGCGGCCGCCGCTGCTCTACGACCTGACGCGGCTGCAGAGCGATGCCAGCTCCCGCTACGGGTTCACGCTGCGCCGCACGCTGGCCGCGGCCCAGCGGCTCTACGAGGAGCACACCGCGATCACCTATCCGCGGACCAACTCGCGCTATCTGCCGAGCGACATGATCGGCGAGATCAAGCCGATCGCCCGGCTGGTCGGCGAGCGCGCCGAATATGCCCAAGGCGCCCGCTACGTACTCGGGCTGGACGTCCTGCCCCTCGGTCGCGTGATCAATAACGAGAAGGTCACCGATCACCACGCGATCATCCCGACGCGGGCCGAGCGCCACCCGGTGGACCGGATGTCCGAGGACGACCGCCGGATCTACGACCTGGTGGTCCGGCGGTTCCTGGCCGTGTTCCACCCCGAGGCGGTGTTCGAGAACACGCGGGTGGAGACGACGGTGGCGGAGCACGTCTTCCGCACCCGGGGCAAGCGGATCCTGGTGCCGGGCTGGCGCGCGGTCTACGGCGAGACGGCGGATGTCGAGGAGCGAACCGACGACGACGAGGGCCGCGAGCAGCAGCTGCCGCAGCTCGCGCAGGAGGAGTCGGTGGACGTCAAGGAGGTGGCCTCGGAGGCCAAGGAGACGAAGCCGCCGCGGCGCTACACGGACGGTTCGCTGGTCACTCTGATGGAGACGGCCGGGAAGCTGGTCGACGATGAGGAGGCCCGGGAGGCGATGAAGGAGTCAGGCATCGGCACGCCGGCCACACGGGCAGCGATCATCGAGCGGCTGATCCAGGTCGGCTACGTCGAGCGCGACGGACGGGCGCTGGTGGTGACCGAGAAGGGGCTGAACGTGATCCGGCTGCTCGGCGAGCACGCCTTGACGTCCCCCGGCATGACCGGCGAGTGGGAGCACCGGCTGGCCCGCATCGAGACCGGGGAAGACTCGCGCGAGGCGTTCATGGGCGACATCGTGAAATTCACCGAGAGCACGGTCGGCGAGCTGGACGCCAAGCTCAAGGGAGTGCGGATCCCGCGGGCGAATCTCGGGCCATGTCCGGTGTGCGGGCATGACATCGTCGAGAACCGCAAGGGCTACTCGTGCTGGTCGCGCGAGGATCCCGGGTGCGGGTTTGTCATCTGGAAATCCAAGGCCGGCAAGCAGCTGCCGGTGTCGGTGGCTCGCGAGCTGATCAAGACCGGGCGGACGGGGCAGCCGGTGAGCGGCTTCAAGGGCCGTTCCGGGCGCAACTTCCGGGCGCGGCTGGCGCTCCAGCAGGGCGAGGACGGCAAATGGCGGGTGGAGTTCGATGAGCCTTGGGCCCGCGAGGGTCGGGCGGCGCGCCCGCCGGAGGAGGACGAGCCGGGCGCCGTGGGCGGAGAGCAGGAGCAGGCGGCCTAGAGGCTGCGTTTCCCTCGGCGCCCGGGTACGTTTGCGGATCATCGATCTCTCGGCAGCGATCGCGCCGAGCCCGGCCGAGGTTCCCGAGGCGCTGCGGACCGAGATCGAGTTTTCTGATCACGCCGCGGGGGCGGGGGCGATCAAGGCGATGTTCGGGGTCGGGCCGGAGCTGCTGCGCGACGGCGAGGGCTGGGCGGTCGAGACGTTTCTGCGCTTCGGCACCCACAACTCGACGCATGTCGACGCGCCCTACCACTACAACTCTCGGGTGGATGGGCGCCCCGCGCAGACGATCGATCAGCTGCCGCTCGACTGGTTCTTCCGCCCCGGGGTGGTGCTGGACTTCCATGAGCGCGAGGACGGCGAGACGATCGAGATCTGCGATCTTTCGGGTGCGCTGTCCGCCGCCGGCCACGAGCTGGCCGAGCGCGACATCGTCCTCGTGCGGACGGGGAGGGACGCGTTCTACGGCGAGCCGGACTACATGATTCGCGGGCCTGGCGTCAGCGCCGCGGCCACGCGGTGGCTGTATGCGCAGGGCGTGCGGGTGATGGGCATCGACGCCTGGGGGTGGGACCGGCCGCTGAACCTGCAGGCGGCCGAGGCTTTGTCCGCGCGACGGCCGGGGATCTTCTGGGCGGCGCACCAGGTCGACCTCGCGTACTCGCAGATCGAGCGCCTGGCCAACCTCGATCAGCTGCCGCCGACGGGCTTCACCGTCGCCTGCTTTCCGTTGCGGCTGGTGGGGGGGAGCGCGGCGCCCGCCCGGGTGGTGGCGATTCTGGAATAGGCCGCGGGGCCGGGCCAGGGTGAGTCGCCCGGCAGCCGGGAGCGTGATCGTTTTGGGTCCATGGCGGAACCTTTTGCATCGCCCTGGGTTCCCGTCTCCCCCGCGCGCCACCATAGATGGGTGCCCCTGACGATCGTGCTTGGACCCGCGAACTCGGCCAAAGCCGGAGAGGTGCTCGGCGCCTACGCCGCCGCCGCCCGGCGCGGCGCGATGCTGGTGGTGCCGAATGCCCGCGATGGCGCGCACTACCGCCGCGAGCTCGCGGAGCGAGGCGTGATCCTGGGGTCCGTGGTGACCTTCGCGGGGCTGGGCGAGGAGATCGCCCGGCGCAGCGGCTACGGCGCCCGGCGGCTGACCGCGCTCCAGCGCGAGCATGTGATCAGGCGCGTGGTAGGAGACACCAGGTTCGGCGCGCTGGCCGAGGCTGCCGAGACCGCCGGGTTCGCCTCCGCGGCCGGCGCGCTGATCGGCGAGCTCGAGCGAGCGCTGATCACCCCGGAGCGCTTCGGGCGTGCGATGCAGCAGTGGGCGGCCGAGGCGCCCGGGCGCGACCCCTACGCCCGCGACGTCACGGCGGTGTATCGCGCCTACGTGGCCGAGCTCGAGCGCGGGGGGCGGGTCGACGCGGAGCTGTTCGTCTGGCGCTCGCTCGACAGCCTGCGTGCGGCGCCGGCCACCTGGGGCGATGACCCCGTGTTCTTCTACGGCTTTGACGACCTGGATCCGCTCCAGCTCGACGCGGTCGAGACGCTGGCTCGGGTCGTCGGCGTCGAGGTGATGGTGTCGCTGACCTACGAGGTCGGAAGGGCCGCGCTCCGTGCCGGCGCGCAAGTCGCGGAGGACCTTCGAGCGCTGGCCGAGCGGGTGGTGGAGCTGCCTGCGGTCGACGAGTACTACGACTCACGGTCCCGCCGTGTCCTGCACCATCTCGAGCGCCGGCTATTCGAAGGCGATCCAGGTCCCGACCGGCCCGAGGCGGGCGATGCGGTCCGGCTGCTGGAGTCGGCCGGAGAGCGGGCGGAGGCGGAGGTCGTGGCGGCCGAGGTGCTCGAGCTGCTGCGGGCGGGGGTGCCGGGCGAGGAGATCGCGGTCGTCTACCGCTCGCCGGCGGCGGCGCTCCCGGCGCTGGCGCGCGTATTTGCGGAATACGGGATTTCCCTCGCCTGCGCGCGCCAGAGCTCGTTCACGGCCACGGCGCTCGGACGCGGGCTCGCCGCGCTCGCCCGTTGCGCATGGCTGGGGGAATCAGAGAGCTCGCCGGCTGATCTACTCGCGTACCTGCGCACCCCCGGAGTGCTTCGCCGGCCGGAGCTGGCTGACGCGCTCGAGCTGGCCGTGCGCCGTCACGGCCTGACCACGATCACGCAGGCCAGGCAGGAGCTGGCGCTCGGCCTGGGCGAGCTCGACGCTCTGGCCGGCGCAGGCGATCCGGCGGCCGAGCTCGTCGGCCAGGGGCGGCGGCTGCTGGCGGCGCCGCGGCGCCAGCGGGCGGCCACGCTCGAGACCGAGGCCGAGGCGGATGCGCGCGCGCTCGCGGCGTTGGTGGCCGCAGTGGCGGAACTTGGCGAGCTGGGCCGGCGGCTGAGCGGGCCGGAGCTGCTCGCTCTGCTCGAGGAGCTCGAGTTCGACGTCGGCGTGTCCGGCGGCGGGGGCGCGGTCCTGATCACCGATCCGCTGGCGATCCGCGCCCTTCGCTTTCAGGCTGTGTTCCTGTGCGGCCTTCAGGAGAGCGAGTTCCCGCGCGCCGGCACCCCCGAGGCGTTTCTCTCCGACGAGTTGAGATGGGAGCTCGCGGCGTGCAGCGGGGTCCGGCTGCGCCAGCGCGGCGACGCGCTCGAGCGCGAGCGCTACCTGTTCTACTCGGCGCTCTCGCGCGCGACGCATCGCGTGGTCCTCAGCTACCGCAGCTCGGACGAGGAGGGCAACCTGCAACTGCCCTCGCCGTTCGTGTTCGACGTGGCCGAGCTGCTCGCCGATGGCTGGACCGAGCAGCGCCGCAAGCGCCTTTTGAGCGATGTGGTCTGGACGGCTGATCAGGCGCCGACGCCGCGTGAGCGGGCGAAGTCGCGCGCGGCGTGCGCCGGGACGGGCGCCGTGGACGGGGGCGGCGACCGGCGCCTCGCGCCGAGCACGGTGGCTCGGCTGCGCCACACCCAGGTGGTATCCGCCGGCGCGCTCGAGCAGTTCGC
>DAIQND010000184.1:0-3719 GCA_036788555.1 Solirubrobacteraceae bacterium
CGCTCACCGCCGCCTCCGGCCTCTGGGCCGCCGCCGAACTGCCCCGCCGCAAAACCGGACCCACTATCGCCGATCCCGCCCACACCGCCACGCCCGTCAACAAGACGCGGCCGGCCTCGGGCGGCGATGAGCCTGCCAAACAAAGTGCATCTGCGCCGCGACACGTGTGAGGTCGAACACGGCCAAGGTCAGCACATGGATCTCAAACCCGACTGGAGCGCCACCGACAAGTGGCCGCCGCCCCTTCCAGCTGATCACCATGTCAGTGGCAGAGCAGGCGTCTTCGGATGTCGGGCCCGCTCCTGCCCTGTTACGAGGCGATCTACGACGCGCCGGCTCGGCTCGCTTGGCGCTACCACCTCGGTGGCGAGCGAGCTCGCGGAGATTCGGTGCTCAGCGGCGGCTGGGGTTGCCGGCCACGCCCCGGGGCCTGCTTGTTTCGCAGCGTCGCTTGCGGGCGCGGACCGCGATCACGATCGCAGCGATGACGACGGCGACGGCGAGGATCCCGCCGCCGACGCCGAGCAGAGTGCCGATCGCGACGCTGCCTGCGACCGCAATGATCAGTGGCAGGCCGGCGCAGCAGCCGATCGCGAGCGCCCCGATGCCGAGGGCGGCGAGTCCCTCCTTGCCGGACCGGCTCCCGGGTGAGGGGGGTTCAGGCGTGTGGGGTCGCCTCTTGCGTGGGGCATGACTTCGCGGGCCTGAGCACGGGGCCGGTGAGCGAGACGAAGCCCGCGACGAACAGGACGCATGCGGTGATGCCGAGCCACACCGTGCCGGCGTGGATCGACAGGCAGATGGACGCCAACAGCAGTGCGCCGAGTGTGAGCGCCACGAGGCGCACCGCTGCGTCGATCAGCGGGCGGCGTCTCGACTCGTGGGAGAGTCGCTCGATCCGCTCGCGTGTCGCTTCATCGTCGCGACGGGTGGCCTGGTCCGCGGCAGCGGACGCGACGGCGCGCAGGGCGTCTTGGACGGCGATCGGGTCGCCTACCCGTCGCGCGGCAGCTCGGTCGGCGAGCACGTCGAGCTCGCGATCGAGCACCCGGGCGGCGTGGCGTGCGGGTGCGATGTCGAACGCCCCGTGGGTCAGCGCGCGGGCGGCGCTGAGCAGTCGCGCGTGCCCTCGTTGCGCGTGCTCGCGTTCGTGCTCGATCACCGCCTGTCGCTGGGCGGGCGTCAGCCGGTCGATCAACCCCTGCGAGATGAATGCCTCGGTCCCGGCGGTGAACGCGAGCAGTTCGCGGACAGGCAGTACCTTCACGCCGCCCGGCTCCTCTCGCAGCTGGAGTGCGCCGGCAAGTCGCGAGAGCGATCGCCAGCCGCGGCGGATGCGACGCATCCTCGCGACGGTGCGCCCCGCAGCCACGGCGACGAGCAGCAGCCCGCTGACCGTCACCAGGCTGAGTCCGTCGCCGTCGTGGCCGCGAGCGGCGAGAAACCCGGTGCAGGTCGCGAGCGTCAGCGGCACGGCGACGACACCGAGGAGGGTGATAGCGGCGAGCGCGGCGAGCGTCTCGGGCGACGCTCCGCGCCGCAGCGCCCAGCGGTCGACGAGCGGCGGCACGAACAGCAGCGCGCCAGCAAGGACGAAGATGACGAGGATCCCCACGCTAACCCGCGTTCGGTCGGCCGCCACGCGGACGTTGCTTGGTGCGCCGAAGCGTCCTCAGGAAGCCGAGCACAACGGCGTCGGGATCCTCGACACCGTCGAGCACCTGCTCAAGCGCGGCGACCGCCAGCTCCTCGGCACTGCCCGCCGGGAACCACTCGTATACCCGACCGCGCCGGCGGCGATCGACCAGGCTCCGCTCGCCCAGCCGGGTGAGCAGTGTCGACACGGTCGTGTGCGCGCGCCGCGGACCCGCAAGCGCGGCCTGGACCTCAGCGACCGTCATCGGCGCGCCGGACCCGAGCAGCAACTCGAGCACGTCGGCCTCCAGCGCAGGCAGGCGATGGCCGCAGACATAGCGGCGCGGCTCGCTCACCGCCAGACCTTCCCCGGCGCCTCGGCCAGCGCGTGCACCCGCCGGTTGAGCCCTGCTTCTGACGGCGCGAAACAGTCATCGACCAGCCGATCCGGGTGAGCCGGCCGTTGCCGAGCCCAGGGGGCTGGGGCGAGGGACGCCGACGGCAGTTGCGAGGCCGCCGTCGCGGCGGCCGGCGGCTGGACCACCGCTGTCTTCGGCTCGCTCATGAGGGTGCGCGTGTCAAGGCTCAACGTGTGCTTGGTCGAAACGAACTTCTACAAGACGGTAGAGTAGCAGGCCGGGCATACGAGGCGATCGCTCACGCGGCGGGCCCGGTGCAGAGGCGTGCGCCGCGCCGGGGTCGCGCCGCGCGCAGCGTCCGCTCGAGCACGTCTGCGGGCAGCCAGCGGGTGGGGTCGGGTTGCACTGGGGCTCCGCGAGCGTTCCTCAGGGCAGGAGCCCTTGCTGAGCGCTTCCCGGTTGTGGGATCTGCCCAGCTCGAGCCGGTCGTCGGTGCCTTGCGGCTCGCAGCGAGTCCGCCCGACCGGTCAGCGCCGCGGCGTGGCGCAGCAGCGTCGTCATCGTGCTGACCGGTACGCTGTCCTCGTAGGCGACGCGTCCGTCGCGGTCGAGCAGGTAGTACAGGTCAGGTATCCCGGCGGGGTCGTAGGCCTGGCTCAGCGACCTAGAGGCAAGCGCCCACGTCCATGCTGGGTCGGTCGCGGTGGCGCCCGTGGTCGCGTGGGCGAAGCTGGCCAGCTGGCGTTCCCCGGTCGTGCCTCCGGGCAGGTCGCTGTAGAGGTCGAGGCTCACCACCCGCAGGCCGCCAGCGGTGAGCTGCCGGAAGTGCTGGGCCAGGGCCGGGGCGCTGGCGGCGCAGCTCGCGCAGCTCGTCACGATGAACCACAGCATCGTTGGTTGGCCCCGCAGTGAGGCCACGCTGTCGGTCGTTCCGGAGATCGTGATGAAGCTTCCGTCAGGAGCCATTGGGGCGGGGGCAGGCGCGCTCGCGGCGGCGGGCGCCGAGCGGCCAGCCGCCGGAGCGGGCACCGGCAGCGTGACGCCGGGAGGCGCGAGCTGTCTTCCGCCGCTCGCCACATGGGCGCTCAGTGCCCCAACGAGCAGTGCCGCCACGCCGACCAGCGTCACCCAGCGCGCGCGCCGAGGACGCCGACCGCTCGACCGCCCCCCAGCGGTCGGGCCGACGGCCGAGCCGGGGCGAGGGACGCTCATGCCAGCTTGGCCGCGTGGGCCAGCAACTGCGGCATCGTCGCCACCAGGGGACTGTTCACGTACGTAATCTGTCCGTTCGCGTTGAGCAGGTAGTAGACCTCAAGCTCGCTCTGCGGGTCATAGGTGCGGGTGAGCCCAGCCGAGGAGACCCCCCAGGTCCAGTCGGGGTTGGTGGCCTCGGCTCGGGCGAAGGTCCTCGCAAAGCTGCCGATCGACGGGCCGGACTGGCCGAGATCCTCAAAGAGCTCGAGCTCGACCACCCTGACCCCGTCGGCCGCGAGCCGCGGCAGGTTCGCCGCCAACAGTTGGGTGCCCGCCTGGCAGGACGAGCACCAGGTCGTGACGAACCACAGCAGCGTCGGCTTGCCGCGCAGCGAGGCGACGCTCATCGTCGTGCCCGACACGGACGTAAACGTGCCGTCCGGCGCGAGCTGCTGCGCGCTGGCGGCGGTAGCAGCAGGTGCGCGGGCGGACTGGTGAGCGATCGTGGACGCGACGACGCAGACCTTCCGC
>DAIQND010000184.1:3729-5098 GCA_036788555.1 Solirubrobacteraceae bacterium
TGCGGTCCATGATGGACCGGGCCGAGTCGGCCCGGATCCGGTCGGCATCGCGACCCCGACGGCGATCCACGCCCGCCGCCGACGCCGAGCCCCCGCCGCCTCGGCGACCTCCCGGCGAGCGACGGACCGTCTCACCGCTCGCTGCGAGCGGCGGCTCACCGGGCCGCTCCCGAACCGTCGCCGCCGAGCGCTGCCGTTTGCTCCCGGTCGCTGCTGCCGCCCGTGCTCAGATCCGGGTCGACCGAGCATCCGTCGTCTGCGAGGCACGCCGCGCTCGCCACCCTGTGCAGACCCCACACCGAGGTCGCGGTGAGCAGCGCCAGGCTGCCGAGGAAGAAGTCGGTCTCGTGGGTGGCGAAGAAGTGCTGCAGCGGGATCGCGGTCCCATAGATGCCCACCGCGGACACGCCCACGAACGCGAGCACGGTGGGGATCACCGGTGTGCAGCAGAGCAGGCTAGGCAGCGTGCTCGCCACCAGCGCCACGCCGCTGACTGCCCCCGACGTGCTCGCCGCCACGCGACGACCAGCGTAGAGCTGGACGGTGAGCACGAACCCCATCCCGATGCCAAGCGCCACGCTCCACACCAACAGGTAGGTGCTCAGGTAGTGCCAGTTGGCGAACGAGAACCGCTGCGTGTACGCAAACGGGAGCAGCAGCGTGTACAGAAAACTCACCGCTGTGGAGGCGAGCAGAAAGCCGACGCGCCGGCCCCGCGAGGCAAACACCTCGACCACAGTGGCGCCGAGCCGGCCGAGGATCGTCCGACGGACCCGCCTCTCTGCCGGCGCTGCCCCGGTGCTGGCTGGCCGGCGCTCAGCCAGGCCACCTACCGCGCCCGATGCTTTGGCTCGTGCGACGCCGTCCGGCAGCGCTTGATCAAGATCGGTATCCGGTTCCTCCATCACAACGGTCTTCGGCGTGCTCATCTGACTCCTTGCCTCAAGGCCGGACGCTTGTCGTCCGCTTCAAGCGAACAACCTTCTCCGACTCTGTGGAGTTCTACAGTACCGTAGAGAGGCATGCAACGCTCACCGCCGATCCGCTGTTCGGGGGTCTGTTCCATGTCGCGTGCTGCGGCGTGCCGTTGCTGGTGATCGCGGTCTTAGCCGGCGTGGTCGCGCTCGCCGACGCGGTGGCGATCACTGCGGCTGCCGCGGCCGTCGCGGTGCTCACCGCGCTCTGGCGGAGGCGGCGTTCCGCGCAGCAACGGATGACCAGCGCGCGATAGCCGCCGGCCACGAACAGCCAGGATTGCGCGGTCGATTCGCCCCCGCTCGAGCGCCTGCGCCGCCAGCGCGAGCGCGTAGAGGGAGGACGCGCAGGCCACGTCCACGGCCATGTGGGGCCCGACGAAGCCGAACGCCTC
>DAIQND010000185.1:0-5095 GCA_036788555.1 Solirubrobacteraceae bacterium
GCGCGCCCGGCCGCGACGCGGATCACGCTGAACGGTCGCAACGTGAGCCGCGAGTTCGCGCTCCGTCCCAACCACAAGTTCGAAGGCCTGCTGACCGGTCTGCGCAATGGCGCCAATCTGCTGGTGGCGCGGCTCCGCGACGGCTACGGCGCGCGGCTGACGATCACCAGCCACCCAATCGGCGGCCCAGTCTTCTCCGGCCCGCAGATCCAGCCGTGGCGCTGCCAGAGCGGCGCCAGCGACGCGCAGTGCGACCAGGCTCCGAGCTACGCCTACTACTTTGTCCCCGCGGGTCAGTCCGGAACCGGCTCCAACGGCGCAGGTCAGGGCAACCTCAACGCCTTCCAGCCGTACGACCCCGGTAACCCGCCTCCCGCTTCGGCGATTGCCACCACGACCACGACCGATGGCGTCACGGTCCCGTTCATCGTCCGCCAGGAGACCGGCTACATCGACCGCGACCAGTACGCCATCGCCACGCTCTGGCAACCGGGCAGGCCCTGGCGGCCGTGGTCGCCGCAGCCGCAGTACAACGGCCGTCTGGTGATCATGCACGGCGCCAGCTGTGACACCACCTACGGCACGGGAACGGCACCCAGCGTCCAGGACCAGAAGGTCCTGGGCGCCGGCTTCATCGTCATGTCCACCGCGCTGGACAACGCGGGTCACAACTGCAACCTGCTGACCGAGGCGGAGTCGCTGGAGATGACCAAGGAGTGGGTCATCGACCACTACGGGGAGATCAAGTGGACGATCGGGTCCGGCTGCTCAGGCGGCTCGCTCGTCCAGCAGCAGGTGGCGAACGCCTACCCCGGGATCTATCAGGGGATCACCCCGCAGTGCAGCTTCACCGACGCCTGGTCCTCGGCGATGGAGTACGAGGACTACTACATGCTCCTCAACTACTTTGAGAACAAGGACCCCCAGGACCTATGGGGACCGACCCAGATCAGCGCCGTGATCGATCACCCCAATCCGGCCAACCCGATCACCTTCACCACGGCCATCCCGAACTCGGGCAAGGCCGATCGCCAATGCCCCGACGTCCCGCAGTCCGACGTCTGGAGCCCGAGTAACCCGCACGGTGTCAGGTGCACGCTCGAGGACTACATGGTCAACATGTTCGGGCGCGATCCATCCACCGGCTACGCGAACGTACCGTTCAGCAACGTCGGCATTCAGTACGGGCTCTCGGCGCTCGAGGCCGGGCAGATAACTCCACAGCAGTTCGCCGATCTGAACGCGCACCTCGGGGGCCTTGACACCAACGGCGACCTCTCGCCCACGCGTCAGAGCGGCCAGACGATCGCCTTCGACCGCGTCTACCGCGACGGGGGGGTTGACAGCGCCTCCAACCTCAACCAGGTCGCGATCATCGACCTGCGTGGGCCCGATCCGGGTGCTTTCCACGACGTGTACCGGACCTACGCGATGCGGGACCGGCTGCTGCGCGACTTCGGCACGGCCGCCAACCAGGTGCTCTGGCAGGGGCCGGCGCCGCTGATCGGCGATCCCACCTTCGCCGACGCTTCCGTGTTCGCGATGGACGGGTGGCTGGCCAAGGTGTACGCCGATCACCGCAGCCTCCCGCTGGCCCAGAAGATCATCGCCGACAAGCCCGCCAGCTTGACCGATCGCTGCACCGACGGGAACGGCAACGACGTTCCCCAGGCCAGCTGCGCCGCGATCGTGCAGCAGTATGGGACGCCGCGATTCGTCGCCGGAGAGCCCCACACCGACGATGTCCTCGACTGCCGGCTCCAGCCGCTGAACCGCGCCTCCTATCTGCCGATCACGTTCACCGATGCGCAGTGGCAGGAGCTCCAGCAGGCGTTCCCGACCGGCGTCTGCGATTACGCCAAGCCGGGGGTCGGTCAGGGCCCCACGACGGCCTGGATGACCTATCAGGATGCGCGCGGCCACGTCATCTACGGCGGGCGACCACTTGGCGCGGCACCAGCCTCGGTGCCGTTCGGCCCCTCCGCCCGTGTGGGCGCGAGAACGCGGCGAAGGCACCGGCGAACCGCCACCCGGCGACCGGCGTTCACCGGCTGAGCCCTAGCCGTACTCGATCGTCCGCAGGACCTTCGCCGGGGCGCCGGCGGCGACTGAGAACGGCGGGATGTCGCCGGTGACCACCGAGCCCGCGCCGATCACGCTGCGCTCGCCGATGCTCACCCCGCCGGTGACCACGACGTGGGCGCCACACCACACGTTATCGCCGATCCTCGTCGGTCCCTTGGTCGTGAAGCCCTGCCACGGCACCGGGAGGTTTGGGTCATCGAAGCGGTGGCTCGAGTCGGTCACGAAACAGCCGTTGGCGAACATGCAGTGGTCGCCGATCTCCACCAGCGCCTGCGACGCCACCATCACCGCGATGTTGAGAAACGTTCCTGACCCGATCCGGATCCGCGCCGACCCGGGCGCGGTCAGCCATACGTGCGGCTCCAGCAGCGTGTCGGCACCGACCTCGAGCCGGCCCTCGGCGAACGCCTCGAGCAGGTTCCCGTGCACCGGCCAGCGGGCAAACGCGCGGCGGCGCATGAACTCGTAGTGGATCCGCGCGCGGTTCCAGGGCAGCGCGTTGCGCTCATACCAGCGCCACTTCGCAAGCCAGAGCTCGGCGTCCGCGCGATCCACCCACCGCAGCCTAGCCAGGGTCGCTGGCCGCAGCGGCGCGACCGCTGGCTCAGGCGGCCGCCCGCGCCCGCGGACGGGCCGGTCGCCGCCGCGGCCGGGCCGGCGCTTTGGCGGCCCGTGGCGTCACGATCTGCTTGAGGAACTCGCCGGTGTGGGAGTCGGGCACGGCGGCCACCTGCTCGGGCGTCCCGGTGGCGATCAGCTGACCGCCCTCGTCTCCCCCCTCCGGTCCGAGATCGATCAGCTGGTCGGCCACCTTGATCACGTCCAGGTTGTGCTCGATCACCACCACGGTGTTGCCGGCAGCGACCAGCCGGTCCAGCACCTCGAGCAGCCGCTGGATGTCGGCGAAGTGCAGCCCGGTGGTCGGCTCGTCGAGGATGTAGATCGTGCGCCCGGTGGCCACCTTGCAGAGCTCCGAGGCGAGCTTCACCCGCTGCGCCTCGCCGCCCGACAGCGTGGTGGCCGGCTGACCGAGGCGCATGTAGCCCAGGCCGACATCGTTCAGCGTCTCCACGCGCCGGCGGATCTTGGGGATGTGGGCGAAGAACTCGAGCGCCTCCTCGACCGGCATCTCGAGCACGTCGGCGATCGTCTTGCCCTTGAATCGGACCTCGAGCGTCTCCCGGTTGTAGCGCTTGCCGTGACACTGCTCGCAGGGCACGTACACGTCGGGGAGGAAGTGCATCTCGATCTTGATCTGGCCGTCGCCGCGGCACACCTCGCAGCGGCCGCCCTTGACGTTGAACGAGAACCGGCCGGGCTTGTAGCCGCGTGCCCGAGCTTCCTGGGTTTTCGAGAACAGCTCGCGGATCTGGTCGAACAGCCCGATGTAGGTGGCGGGGTTGGACCGCGGCGTCCGCCCGATCGGCGACTGGTCCACCGAGATGATCTTGTCGAGCTGCTCGAGCCCGGTGATCCGGCGGTGCGCTCCCGCCCGCTGGCGGGTTTTGTGAAGCCGGTTGGATACCGCCTTGTAGAGGACCTCGTTGACCAGCGTCGACTTGCCCGACCCCGACACCCCGGTGACGCAGCAGAGCACCCCGAGCGGGACCTTCACGTCGATCTTGCGCAGGTTGTGCTCGGCGGCGCCCTCGATCGCGACGTAGCCGCTCGGCTGGCGTCGCCGCGCCGGAACGTCGATCTGCCGCGTGCCGGCCAGGTACTGTCCGGTCAGCGACTCCGGCACCCGGGCCAGCTCCTCGGCGGTTCCCTCGGCCACGACGTAGCCGCCGTGCTCGCCCGCCCCCGGCCCCATGTCGACCAGATGGTCGGCGGCCCGCATCGTCCCCTCGTCGTGCTCCACCACCAGGACCGTGTTCCCGAGGTCTCGTAGCCGCTCGAGCGTGGCGATCAGCTTCTGGTTGTCGCGCTGGTGCAGGCCGATCGAGGGCTCGTCGAGGATGTAGAGCACCCCGACCAGCGAGGACCCGATCTGGGTGGCCAGCCGGATCCGCTGCGCCTCGCCCCCCGACAGCGTCGCCGCGGCGCGATCCATCGACAGGTAGCCGACTCCGACGTTGTCCAGGAACTGGAGGCGCTCCTCGATCTCCCGCAGCACGAGCCGCGCGATTCTCCGATCGTGCTCGGTCAGTTCGAGCCCGCGCACCCATTCGAGCGCCCGGCGAGCCGACAGGCCGGTGAACTCGTGGATCGGCGTGCCGGACACCAGCACCGCCCGCGACTCCGGTCGCAGCCGGGCGCCCCGGCATTCGGGACACGGGCGCAACGTCATGTACTCCTCGATCTTCTCGCGGGTGAACTCGGAGTCGGTCTCGCGGTAGCGGCGCTCGAGGTTCGGGACGATCCCCTCGAACGTCGTCGCGTAGGAGCGCCGGCGGCCGAACCGGTTGCGGTAGGAGATCTGCACCCGATCCCCGTTGGTGCCGTAGAGGAAGAAGTCCTGCGAGCCCTCCGACAGCTCCTCCCACGGCGTCTCGAGGTCAACCTCGTAGCGCTCGGCGATCGCCTGGATCAGCTGGTCGTAGTACTCCGACGCGCTGGCCGCCCAGGGAGCGATCGCGCCCTCGCCGATCGACAGGGTCGGGTCGGGGACCACCAGCTCGGGATCGATCTCCATCTGTGACCCGAGCCCCGTGCACCGCGGGCAGGCGCCGTGAGGCGAGTTGAAGCTGAAGATCCGGGGCTCGAGCTCCACCAGGCTCGGACCATGCACCGGGCAGGCGAACTTCTCGGAGTAGGTCTGAAGCTCACCGCGCTCCACGAGCTCGATCTCCACCAGCCCGTCCGCCAGGGCCACCGCAGTCTCGACGGAATCGGCCAGCCGCTTGCGGAGCTCGCCCTTCATCACCAGGCGATCGACCACCACTGCGATGTCGTGCTTGAACTTCTTGTCGAGCACGATCTCCTCGTCGAGCCGGCGCAGGTCGCCGTCGACCTTCACCCGGCTGAAGCCCTCACCTCGCAGCTCCTCGAGCTGTTTGCCGTATTCGCC
>DAIQND010000186.1:0-5003 GCA_036788555.1 Solirubrobacteraceae bacterium
TCAAGACGATCGAGCAGATCCTCGGCATCAAGGCGATGAACCAGGAGGACTACGCAGCCGAGCCGATGTACGCGGCGTTCACCGACCGGCCGGACTTCGCTCCGTTCGATCTGCAGCCGAACCAGATCCCGCTCAACCTCGGTGCGCCGGGTGGTCCCACGACGCTCACCGCGCCGCTGATCCAGCCGTCGGACACGGCCAGGCAGGCGGCGATCGCCCGCTCCGACTTCCACGTTCAGGGCGCGATCCCCACGGGGATGCGGCGCACCTACAACGCCTGGAAGACGTGGCTGGCGGCCCAGGGCAGAAGGGGCCATTTCAACGGCCCCGACCGCATCAACGCCGAGGAGCTGAACCACTACGACTGGTATTCGGCACACGATTGGAAGGTCGCCTATCCGGGCGAGTCGAAGATCTACCTGCCGGGCCAGGTGCCGGGGCATGGGCTGCCGGCGGCCTTCATCGGTAACTGACGGCAGCACCCACAGGTAGTTCGCTGACGGCCGCGCCCCGCTGGGCGCGGCCGTTTGCTGCCACGTGGTCGGCCTGCCGCGGCGATGATCCGGTGCCGCCGCCTGAGCGACGGTTCGTGCGCCCGACCGGAGCGTCGCGATCAGCGCTCAAGGCTTTCCTCAGGCCGGCCGATGAGGACTCAGTTTCCGGAGTGATGGCCCGGGAGCATGGATTGGACCCGGAGTGAGACCCGGGTGGGTTGGAAGCGGATGAAGGATCTGGATATGGCTTTGGCTGCTGCAAACAGCCGCAGAGTGCCGCTGCGCATTGCTCTGCCGGCGAGGCTTTGGATACTGGCGTTGCTGGACGGGACCTCGGCCATGGGCCTCGGCGCGATCGTCGCGGCGCCGCTCGGCGGTTCCGCCCCGACGGGGCTCTACGCGGGCTGTGCCTGCGCGCTGGCGCTGGCCGCCGCGACGCTGATGCTGCTCGGGACGCGCATCGGACCGGGCGGCCTGCTCGTGTTCGCCGGTCTGCGCATCGTCGTGGTCGGGTTGACACTGACGGTCGCCCAGAATGGGGGCGCGACCCTGTTCGGCGGTGCCGGCATGATCTGGGTCGCCCTCTGGACCACGACCTTCTACTCGAGGCGCACGCTGGTATCGATCATCGCTGCCGAGGCCGCGACCGCCACCGTGGCGGTGATCGTCAACCCGGATCACGTCCGCACCGCGATCGATGCGCTGCCGATGATCACCGGCGCGATCCTGCTGTCGCTGCTGCTCGCCCACGCCCTCGGCAGCCTGCGTCACGAGGCACGCCATGACGAGCTCACGGGGCTGATGAACCGGCGCGGCCTCGATCAGGCGCTGCGTGAGCTCTCCCGGGGCAGGCGCTTCGCGGCCTCGGCGCACAGTCTTGTCGTGATCGACCTGGACGGGCTCAAGCTCGTCAACGATCACGCCGGTCACCTCGCGGGCGACCAGATGCTCGTCACCTTCGCAACCGAGCTGCAGACGGCGGCCCGCGGGGTCGACCTCACCGCTCGCGTCGGGGGCGACGAGTTCATCGCGATCCTCCCGGGGATCGCGGCGGCGGATGCGCACGTGTGGGCCGAGCGGCTGCACGCCACCAGTGGCGTCGCCTGGTCCTACGGCGTGGCCGAGCGCAGCAGCGGCGAGGAGCTGGAGGCCTGGTTGAATCGCGCCGACAAGCTGATGTACGCGGCCAAGACCGCCACCCGTGCCGCCCGCGCGCGGACGCTGCCGGCGCCGGCCTAAGCGGCCGTGTGATCCAGGATCTGCGCGCAGATCTCCGGCCACAGCGGGGTGGGGCGATCGTGTCCCATGTCCTCGATCAGCACGTGCTTGGCACCGGGTACCAGCTCGGCCGTGCGCGCTCCCCCGCTCGGGGTGATCAGCGTGTCGTCGGTGCCATGGATCACGAGCGTCGGGATCCGTAGCCGGCTGAGGCCCTCGACGCGCGGGCCGCTGGCCAGCATCGCCGCCAGCTGCCGCATGGTCCCCTGCGGATGGTGCCCGCGGTCGTAGCTCTCGGCGGCCAGCGCCTCGGTCTGCTCGAGCTCCGGATAGCGGCGCGAGTGCCAGGTCAGCCAGCTGCTGGCCGAGGCGATGTACTCCTCACGGCTGGTCGCTGCCGGCGCGAGCAGCGCCTCGAGTGCCTCCGGGGTCGACTGCCCGACCCCGGGCTCGCCGGTCGTGGACATCATCGAGGTGAGCGTCAGCACGCGCTGCGGCTGCTCGATCGCCATCGTCTGGGCGATCATCCCTCCCATCGACGCGCCGACCACGTGCGCGCGCTCGATCCCGAGCGCCGTCAGCAGGCCGAAGCCGTCATCGGCCATGTCGCTGAGCGTGTACGGGGCGAGCTCGCGCGCGCGAGCCAGGCCCCCCGCGGCCGCCGCCATGTGCACGGCCTCGATCGCGGCATCGATCCCGTCGAGCCTGGCCGAGAGCCCGCAATCGCGATTGTCGAAGCTGATCACGTAGCGTCCCCCGGCGGCCAGCCGCCGGCAGAAATCGCGCGGCCACTGCACGAGCTGCGAACCGAAGCCCATCACCATCAGCAGCGGCGGATCGCTGCGCTCCCCGTAGGTCTCGTACTCGAGCGCGAGGCCGCTGGGAATGGTGATCTGCGACATGGGTCGGCCATGCTACGCGATCGCGCGCCGGACTCAGCGCCGCGGGCGGGTCCGCGGCAGCTCCGGGCGCCGGCGTGCCGAGGCGAGCAGCTCCACGACCTCCTCGTCACCGGTCGGGTTGAAGTCCTCGTACCAGTCGCCGACCGCGACGAAGTGGGATGGCGTGAGCAGGCAGACCACGGCGTCGGCGCAGTAGCTCATGGCGGCGCACGTGGACGCCGCGGCGACCGGCACCGCCACCACGGTCCGCGCCTCCTGTGCCCGCGCCGCCAGCAGCGCCGCGCGCATCGTCGCTCCGGTCGCAAGCCCGTCATCGACGAGGATCGCGGTTCTCCCGCGCAGCACGAGCGGTGCCGCGTCGCCGCGGTAGAGGCGCTCGCGCCGGTAGAGCTCGAGCTGCTGCGCGGTGGTGGCCTGGTCGATCTGATCGGAGGAGAGCCGCGCCTCGGCGACCACGTCGGCATTGAGCACACGCACATCGCCGCTGGCGATCGCACCGAAGGCGAGCTCCTCATGGTCGGGCACGCCGAGCTTGCGCACGAGCATCACATCGAGCGGCGCGCCCAGCGCCAGCGCCACCTCGTAGGCGACCGGCACGCCGCCGCGGGGCAGCCCGAGCACGACCACGTCGTCGCGTCCGCCGTAGCCGGCGAGCCGCCGCGCGAGGCGGCGCCCGGCGTCGCGGCGGTCGCTGAACTTCCTGACTGCCGCTCCCTCGGGCGCCACTCAGTCTCGGGGGGCGTGGGTTCGGTGGCGGCCGGCGCCCATGGCGCTAGATCCCGGGTGCCGGATCCGGCGGCAGTGGGCCGGGATCGGGCCGCGGGACCGGCGGTGCCGGGTCGGGGGGCACCGGCGGGCCGGGCGGTGCCGGCGGCGGGGGAGGCGCGGGCGGCGCGGGAGGCGGCCCGGGCGCGGGTGGCTGTGGCGGTTGCGGCGGGATGTCGGGCCCACCCGGGGCCGGTGGAGCCGGGATCGAAGCCGCGGGCGTTGCCTCCGACTCCGCGTGTGTCAGCGTTCTGACCAAGTCCATGGTTGTTGGCCTACCCGCCTGCCGGGCCACAGACACGGCGCGGCGATGGTCGTTGCCGCGGAGGCTTTCACCGCGGACGGCTTCTCACCGCGGACAGGCCGATTCAGAAACATCGCGCCCGGCCGATACCCCGGATATGAGCTTCGCGGCCGCGCTTGCCGATCAGCATGGATGCCTGAGTCAGGTCACGCCCGGCTTCTGCCGGATGTTCGGCCTCGACGGGCGTCAGCTGCTGGGAGCGCGTCCGGACGAGCTGGCGCATCCCGCCGATCGGCCCGCGGTGGCGGCGGCGATCGAGCAGGTGCTGCGAGCAGGCACCGTGGCCGGAGGTGCGGACGCTCCGGCCCAGGCTGAGCTCGAGCTGCGGTTCATCGCCGGCGATGGCAGGGAGTTCCCGGGGCGGCTCGTGGTCTCGCGCAGCCATGGCTCAGACGATGGCGAGGGGACCGTCTTCATCGAGGTGGCGGACCTGACCGAGGTCCGGCGCCTGGAGTCGGCGCTTGCCGAGGAGCGCCACCTGTTCGACGCGTTCCTGGCGGGCGTTCCCGAGCAGGTCTATTTCAAGGATCGCGAGAGCAGGTTCATTCGCGTCTCACTCAGGCAGGCGACGCGGCTCGGGTTCGAGGAAGCCGGCGACCTGATCGGCAAGACCGACTTCGACGTGTTCGGGGACGAACACGCGGTCAAGGCGCGCGGGGACGAGGTCCACGTGATGGAGACCGGCCAGCCGATCATCGACCTCGAGGAGATCGAGGTGTTCCGCGGCGAGGGGCCGGGGCGCGACCCGGAATGGGTCTTGACCACCAAGCTGCCGCTGCACGATGCCGCTGGGGAGATCGTCGGAACCTTCGGCATCTCGCGCGACATCACCGCGCGCAAGCGTGCCGAGGCGGCGCTGCGGCAGAGCGAGGAGCGCTGGCGGGTGCTGCTGGCCCACCTCCAGGAGATGGTTGTGCTGGCCGACCAGAGCGGCCGCCTGTTGTACGCCACGCCCTCGTTCGAACGGTGGACCGGGTACGACCCGGAGGAGCTTGTCGGGCAGGAGCTCGCGAGCATCGGTCATCCCGAGGACGGCGCCGCCATCGCCGAGGCGCTGCACCGCGTCGAGTCGGGCGGCCCGCCCGTGACCCTGACGCACAGGTGCCGGCACAAGGATGGGTCCTGGCATACGCTCGAGTCGACGATCGTCTCGCTGCGGGAGAACCCGGTCGTGGAGGCCGTCCTGTTCGCCTCGACCGACATCACCGACCGCATCACACTCGAGCAGGAGCGCGAGCGGCTGGACCTCGAGCGGCGCGTCTCGCACCGGCTCGAGGCGGTCGGCCAGCTCGCCTCGGGGATCGCCCACGAGATCAACAC
>DAIQND010000187.1:0-4966 GCA_036788555.1 Solirubrobacteraceae bacterium
AATGCATCGCCGCCTGCCGGCACGCGCTGACGCTCGGCCATGACGCCGAGGTGGCCGATCTGCTGACGCGCGTGGAGGCGTCCCAGCCGCGCGGTCTGCAGGAGCGCACGGCGGCCTGACGGTCCGCCGGGCGGCGGCCTGACGGTCCGCGGCGCCGTGCGGCCCCTCGGCGCGGTGCCGTGCAGCCCCGCCGGCGCGACCTCAGCGCTGTGGAATCGAGCCCTCGCGCCCGCACACCGGGCAGGGCTCGTGCGCCGCCAGCGGCTTACCGCCGCACGCCGGACAGTCCTCGACCCGCTCGAGCACTCCGAGCAGCTCGCCCACCCGGCATACGAGCAACCGCTCCTCGTCGACCTCCACCCACGCTCCGGCCGAAGCCGGGAACACGACGTGATCGCCGGGCTTCACGGGCATCGCGACGCCGACGTGGTCCCACCAGTCGAGGCCGGGGCCGACCGCCAGCACGATGCCATGCTGCGGGGGCGGCTCGTCGGAACCGGGTGGGACCAACAGTCCCGAGCGCCGCACACGGTCCGGATCGAGCTCCTTGATCACGATGCGGTCAAACAGAGGGCGAAGCTGGTTGCGCATAGGTCCATGATGTTAGGAGGCGGGGCGCGCGACGGCCGCCGGTCGCGTGAGCGAACGTCCGCTTCGCTGCATATGGTCCTGCCCTCATGCGCCTGCTCGTCGCCCGCTGCTCGGTTCGCTATTCCGGTCGCCTGAATGCGGTTCTCGACGACGCGCTGCGGCTGATCATCTTCAAGTCCGACGGCTCGGTGCTGATCCACGCCGACTGCGGCGGCTACAAGCCCCTGAACTGGATGACGCCGCCGACGGTGATCGAGGAGGCGCCCGGGAGCGATGCAATCGTGGTTCGCAAGCGCGCCGGGGCGGCCGAGGACCGGCTCGAGATCAGGATCGCAGAGGTCCTGTCGGACTCAGAGCACGACATGGGCGCGCCCGGCGACGACGCCGGCCTGGCCAAGGAGGGCGTCGAGGCGGACCTGCAGGCGCTGCTGGCCGAGCAGCCGGGCTGCTGCGGCGAGGGGTTTCGCCTGGTCCGCCGCGAGTGGCCAACCGACATCGGGCCGGTCGACCTGATGTGCCGGGACGAGGACGACGGTTGGGTCGCGGTCGAGGTAAAGCGCGTGGCCGGGATCGACGCGGTCGAGCAGCTGTGCCGCTATCTCGAACGGATCCGGCTCGACCCGGCGTTCGGCTCCTGCCGCGGAGTCCTGGCGGCGCAGACCGTCAAGCCGCAGGCGCGAGTGCTGGCGAACGCGCGTGGAATCGAGTGCGTCGAGGTCGATCTGGCCGTGCTGAGGGGCGAGCGCCAGCCGGAACTGCGATTGTTCGCGGCATGAACACCGAGCCGGCGGTGCTGCTTGAGCGCCGCGAGCGGATCCTCATCATCACCATCAACCGCCCGGACCAGCGCAATGCGGTGAACGCCGCCGTCGCCCAGGGGATCGCGGGCGCGCTCGACGAGCTCGACGCCGAATCGGGACTCTCGGTGGGAGTGATGACCGGCGCCGGCAAAGGGTTCTCGGCCGGGATGGACCTCAAGGCGTTCGTGGCGGGAGAACGGCCGCACGTCGAAGGCCGCGGGTTTGCCGGGATCGTCCAGCGCCCACCCGAGAAGCCGCTGATCGCGTCGGTGGAAGGATTTGCCGTGGCCGGCGGCCTTGAAATCGCGCTGGCTTGCGACCTGATCGTGGCCGCCCGCGGGGCGCGACTGGGGGTTCCGGAGGTCAAGCGCTCGCTCGTCGCCGCCGGCGGCGCCCTGCTGCGTCTGCCGCGCACCCTCCCGCGGAACGTGGCCATGGAGCTCGCGCTGACCGGCGAACCGATCGACGCGCAGCGCGCCTACGAGCTCGGCCTGGTCAACCGGCTCGCCGAACCCGGGCATGCGCTGAGCGACGCGCTGGCGCTTGCGGAGACGATCGCCGCCAACGGCCCACTCGCGCTGTCGGCGACCAAGCGGGTGATGGTCGAATCCGCGGACTGGCCCGACGGCGAGTTCTTCGACCGCCAGTCGGAAATCGTCATGCCGGTGATGGGCTCAGAGGACGCGCGCGAGGGAGCACGAGCGTTCGCCGAGAAGCGCCCGCCGGTATGGAAGGGACACTAGCCGCGCACGCCCGCGGTCAGGCCTCGCCCCACGCGGTCGCGATGATCGACCGTGCGCCGCCGTGGTTGCGATGCTCGCACAGGTAGATCCCCTGCCAGGTCCCGAGACGCAGCCTCCCTCGTGAGACCGGAAGCGTCAGCGACGCCCCGAACACCGACGCCTTGATATGCGCCGGCATGTCGTCCGGGCCCTCGAGCGTGTGGGTCCAGTACGGCGCCCCCTCGGGCACCGCCTGATTCGCCCACGCCTCGAAGTCGCGCCGCACTGCCGGCGAGGCGTTCTCGCCCAGCGTCAGCCCGGCCGAGGTGTGCTGGATCAGCAGGTGCAGCAGCCCGGTCTGGAGTCGGTCGAGATCCGGGATCCCGCGCACGACCTCATCGGTGATCAGGTGGAATCCCCGTGGGCGGGGGTCCAGGGTGATCTCGTGCTGGCGCCAGATCATCGCGCGGGCTCGCCTACATCGGGCAGACGCGCCAGTCGCATCTGCACCCGGGCGCCGTTGAACGGCACACCCTCGGCTTCCAGCAGCGCGCGCTGGCGCTCACCTTTGGCCAGCGAGCCGTCAGCCCGCACGATGCGATGCCACGGCACCGCGCGATCCTCGCAGGCGTGCAGCACCGCTCCGGCAAGCCGCGGCGCGCCGGGCGAGATATCGCCGTAGGTCCGCACGAAGCCGGCGGGGGTGGCCCTGACCCGCGCCAGGATCTGACGCTCCCGCGAGGTTGGCATCCAACGCAGGATAGGCCCGTCGCGCCCGGCCTCCTGGTAACGTGCGGCTCGCCGAATTCCCGGCCCGCGCGGACGGGAAACGGGGGACCCACGTTCCCCGGGGCGAATCGCCACCTGATGGTGGCGTAGCGCAATTGCGCGAGCCCGACAGCTAACCCCGTAGGCACCAGGACCGATGAGCCCGACAGCTAACCCCGCAGGCACCAGGACCGATGAAGTCACGCTGGCGCTCTCCCCACCGTAGATCGGCCGCTTTGGCCGTGGTGCTGCTGGCGGTGGTCGCCGCCCTGGCGGCGGTGCCGATCGCCTCCGGCGCCGATTCCGGGCTCGGCCAGCTGAGCTCAGAGCTTGGACAGCAACAGGCCCGCCAACAACAGCTTCAGGCGAGCTTGAGCGGTCTCTCGCGGGTGATCAGCGCGCTGACCAGCCAGATCGCGCTGGTCCAGTCGCGTGAGGCCGAGGTCCAGGCGGAGCTCGCCCAGGACCGGGTGACGCTCGCCGATACGACGACCGCGCTGGCGCGCGAGCAACGGCTGGTGGGCGTGCTGAAGGCGCGGCTCGCGCGCGGACGCATGCTGCTGGCGCGACAGCTGGTGTCCAACTACGAGTCCGGCAGCCCGGATCTGGTCAGCGTGCTGCTGGAGGCCAACGGCTTCCAGGACCTGCTGGAGAGGATCTCGTTCCTGCACGACGCCGAAGCACAGCAGCAGGCGATCATCAGCTTCACCCGCCGAGCCAAGGTAAGCGCCGACAGCGCGGTCCGGCGGTTGGCATCGCTTCAGGCCACCGATCGTCTGGTCACCGAGGACGCGGCGGTGCGGGCGCGGGCCCTGGCCGGCATGAACTCGCTGCTTCAGGCCAAGCAGGGACAGCTGGTCCAGGCGCAGTCGGTCCAACACGCCGCGCTGGTCGCCAGCCAGGCCCGAGCCGGACAGCTGCAGGCGCAGATTTCGCAGATCGAGGCCGAGCAAGCCGCCCAGCAGGCGGCCCAGCGAGCTGCCGCCGAGCAGGCGGCACAGCAGCAGGCGTCAGGTGGCGGCGGCGGTTCCACGGGCGGCGGCGGTTCCACCGGTGGCGGCTACACCACGGGCGGCGGGGGCAGCGGGACCGGCAGCTGGGTGATCCCCTCGACGATCGTCCAGTGCGAGTCCGGCGGACAGAACCTCCCGCCCAACAGCGCCGGCGCCTCGGGCTACTACCAGATCATGCCCGGGACCTGGAAGCAGTACGGCGGAACCGGCTCCTCGGCCTACGGGGCCACGCGCGCCGAACAGAACCAGGTCGCCAGCCGGATCTGGGCCGGCGGAAGCGGCGCCTCGAACTGGGTGTGCTCCGGCATGGTGGGGATTCACTAGCGATCCCGCCGGACGCGGGAAAGGCTGGCCCCCCGCCCATCGGCCTCGGGGAAAGGCTCGCCCCCGCGAGCGTCGCGCAACCCCGGCGCCGGCGGCAAAGCTTCAGTCCTGTAGCATTTGCGGCGGATGGTCTCCCCGCCACCCCCCGCCGAACCCGCGACAGGCGCCGAACTCCCCACAGCCACAGAACCCGAGCATTTCGACGTGCTCGTCGTGGGCGCCGGCCTGTCGGGCGTCGGCGCCGCCTGTCATCTGGAGACCGACCTCCCCGCCAAGCGCTACCTGATCCTCGAGGCCCGCGAGGCGATCGGCGGAACGTGGGACCTGTTCCGATATCCGGGGATCCGGTCGGACTCGGACATGTTCACCCTGGGCTATCCGTTTCGCCCCTGGAACAGCGACCAGGCGATCGCCGACGGCGGCTCGATCCTCGAATACGTCCGTTCCACCGCCCGTGAGTACGGGATCGAGCAGAGGATTCGCTTCCGCCACCGGGTGACTCGCGCCGCCTGGGCGAGCGAGGAGCACCGCTGGACGGTGGAGGCGCAGCGCAGCGACACCGGCGAGACCGTCCGCTTCACCTGTTCGTTTTTGTTCATGTGCACCGGTTACTACCGCTACGACCAGGGCTACACGCCGGAGTTCCCGAACCTCGAGCGCTTTCAGGGCGAGGTGGTGCATCCGCAGTTCTGGCCCGAGGCGCTTGACTACACCGGCAAGCGGGTCGTGGTGATCGGCAGCGGCGCCA
>DAIQND010000188.1:0-4941 GCA_036788555.1 Solirubrobacteraceae bacterium
CACCGGGCGCAGGCCGCCGGCTCACCGGGCGCAGGCCGCCGGCTCACCGGGCGCAGGCCGCCGGCTCACCGGGCGCAAGGCCGCAGACCCACCGCCCGCCTGGCCGATAGGCTGCGCCTCTCGTATGCCGCCCACCGACCGCTTCGTCATCAGCTTCGCCGCCGAGCCGCCGCAGGAGGGCCTTCCCTACGGGCGCTGGGGCGAGACGCTCAAGGGCCACTTCCTCCAGGCGGTCGCGGCGATCGATACCGAGGGTGAGGAGATCGGGTCGCCGGGGGAGCTCGCGTGGTTCCCCGACCGCACGTACGCCGGTCGCACCTACATCCCAGCCGTGGCCCGTACGAGCAACGGCTATGAGCTGTTCGGCTACGTCTCGTTCACGGAGGGAGGCAGCGGACCCGCCGACTTCCACGCCAGCGCCGACTTCACCTCCGAGCTGGCGGAGTCAAATCCGGGCTGGAAGCTCGATCTCAACGACGAGGTGATCGGCACCTGGCGCGGCGAGCTCGGCAACAGCGCTGAGATGACGCTGGTGTGGGGCGTCCCGCTGATCCCCGGCGGGGAGGTCGTCACCGCCGAGCTGGCAAACCTGGCGGTCGATCAGTGCGAGCTGAGCGACCAGCGCTTCACCCTGATCGCGCCCGACAACTACCGCGGGGACTTCCTCGAGATCAAGCTCTGGAGCAAGAGCGGCGACGAGCTCGCCCGCGAATCCCTCTACGTCGAGGAGTAGACGACTCAGGCGTCGGACTGGCCCGCGTCGACCGTGCTGGCCTCCACCGGGATCGTCTGGCCCTCGGCGGTGATCGTCTTCCCGGCCTGCGTCGCCGCGCGGCTGTCCTCGGCCGTCGCGTCCTCGCCCTCCAGCGGGGGTTGGAGCGGGAAGTGGCAGGCGGCGAAGTGATCGTCGCCGAAGCGCCGCAGATCGGGCACGACCTCGGCGCATTTGTCCTGCGCCAGCGGACAGCGGGTTCGAAAGCGGCAGCCGGATGGAGGATTGACCGGCGAGGGCAGCTCCCCGCGGACGCCGACGTGTCGGTCCCTGGAGCGGGCGAGCTCCGGCTTGGGCACCGGGATCGCCTCCAGCAGTCCGGCGGTGTAGGGATGGGCCGGCCGCTCGTAGATGTCGTTGCCCGGACCGATCTCGACGAGCTTGCCCAGGTACATCACGCCGATCCGGTCGGCCAGGTACTTGACCACCGACAGGTCGTGCGAGATCAGGATGTAGGTCAGGTCGTAACTCGTCTGCAGCCGCTTCATCAGGTTGAGGATCTGTGAGCGGATCGAGACGTCGAGCGCCGAGACCGGCTCGTCGGCCACGATCAGCTTCGGGTTGATCGCCAGCGCCCGAGCCAGCCCGAGTCGCTGGCGCTGTCCGCCGGAGAACTCATGCGGGTAGCGGTCGATCGCGTCGTAGCCCAGGCCGACCTCGTCGAGCAGCCGCCGGACCGTCTTGAGCCGCTCGTCGTGGTTGCCCTGGCGGGCGATGTCCAGAGGCTCGGAGATGATCTCCCTGACCCGCATGCGAGGATCGAGCGAGGCGTATGGGTCCTGGAACATGAACTGGAGGTCGCGACGCAGCTCCCGGAACTTGCGCCCCTTGACGGTGGCGAGGTCGGTGCCGTTGAAGACGATCTGACCGTCGGTCGGCTCCTCGAGCGCCACGCCGAGCCGGCCGAGCGTCGTCTTGCCGCAGCCGGATTCGCCGACCAACCCGAACGTCTCCCCGCGCCGGATCGCCAGGTTGATGCCGGTCAGCGCGTGCAGCGCGCCCACCCGCCGGCGCAGGACCGCCCCCGCGGTGACCGGAAACTCCTTGGAGACCTCCCGGAACTCGAGAATGTGATCGGGCTGCCCGTCGCGCTCGGCCGCCGGCGTCGAGGAGGGCTCGGGCGCGGTGGTCAGCAGCTCGAGCTCCCTGCCGAAGGAGGCCATCAGCGCTTTGTTCTTCTCCGCCTCGGCGATCAGCTCGCCGCCCAGCTCGCCCAGGTCCTTGGCCGAGGTGTCGCGGGGGTGAAAGCAGGCGAATAGATGGTCTGGATCGCCGCCCAGCGGCGGCGCCTGGGTCCGGCACACCTCGGTGGCGAACGCGCAGCGCGGAGAGAACCGGCATACCTGGGGTGGGTCTCGCAGATCGGGCGGCAGGCCCGGGATCGAGTAGAGCTCCTGGCTGCGGTCCTGGTCGAGCTGCGGGATCGAGGCCAGCAGCGCCTCCGTGTAGGGATGGTGCATGTTGTTGAACAGCTCCACCGTCTCGGCCGTCTCGACCTTCAGCCCGGCGTACATCACCACGACCCGGTCCGCCCGGCCGGCGATCACCCCCATGTCGTGGGTGATCAGGATGATCCCCATCCCCAGCTCGCGCTTGATCCGGTCGAGGAGGTTGAGGATCTGCTCCTGGATCGTCACGTCCAGCGCGGTCGTCGGCTCGTCGGCGATCAGCAGCTTGGGATCGCACGACAGCGCCATCGCGATCATCACGCGCTGCCGCAGGCCGCCGGAGAGCTGGTGCGGGTAGTCCTTGAGGCGCTCGCGCGGATGCGGGAGGCCGACCAGGTCCAAGACCTCGGCGGCGCGGTTCATCGCCGCCTCCCTGGAGACGTCGCGATGCAGCCGAACCGCCTCGGCGATCTGCTTGCCGATCGTCATCGTCGGGTTCAGCGAGGTCATGGGGTCCTGGAAGATCATCCCGATGTCATTGCCGCGCACCTTGCGCAGCTCGGCGTCTGAGAGCTTCACCAGATCCCGGCCTTCCAGGCGGACCTCGCCACCGGCGATCACCCCTCCGCGCGGGAGCAGCCGCATGATCGACATCGCGGCCATCGTCTTGCCCGACCCGGATTCGCCGACGATCCCCAGCGTCTCCCCGGAGTCGACGTGGAAGGTGAGTCCGTCGACCGCGTGAACGGTGCCGCGGCGGAGCTTGATCTGGGTCCTGAGGTCGTCGACCTCGAGCAGTCGCGTCACGTAACTATCTCTCCTGGAGGCGGACGTCGAAGGCGTCTTGGAGAGCGTCTCCGATGAAGTTGAACGCGACGACGGTGATCACGATGATAGCCAGCGCCGGATACACCTGCCACCAGTATCCGTCCTGCAAATAGGTGGTTCCGTCGGAGAGCATCGCGCCCCAGGTGGGGGTGGTGGGCGGAAGTCCGAATCCCAGGTACTGAAGCACGGCCAGGGTGAGGATCGCGTTGGCGACCTGGAAGGTCACCGTCACCATGATCGTGCCGATCGTGTTGGGGACGATGTGGCGCAGGATGATCCGCCACGAGCCGCCACCCATCACCTTGACCGCCTGGACGTACTCCCGCGTGCGCAGGCTCAGCGCCTCGCCGCGCACCAACCGCGCCGGGATCAGCCAGGAGACAGCCACCAGCAACACGATCAACAACACCAGGTTGGGCTTGAACACCTGCGCCATGAAGATGAACAGGAACACGATCGGGATCGCGTAGCCAATGTCGACCAGGCGCATCAGCAGGCCGTCGAGCCAGCCGCCGACGTAGCCGGATATCGCGCCGTAGATCAGTCCCACCAGGGTTGCGATCACGCCAACCGCCAGCCCCACCTCGATCGAGCTCTGCCCCCCCTCCATCATCCGCCCGAGGATGTCGAAGCCGCTGGCGTCGGTCCCGAGCGGGTGCCCGGCGCCCGGGGCCAGGTGGACCGCGAGCAGGTTGGGGTTGATCTGGTCGGTCACGTAGATCAGCGGGCCCACGTAGCTGAACAGGACGATCAGGACTACGACGCCGACCCCGATGATCGCCAGCTTGTTCTGGGCGAAGGTGCGGAGGATCAGCATCCACGGGCTGCCCGTGGAGATGACCTCGCCTCCCTCCGGCAGCACCTCGACGTCGACCCTGGCCGCGCCCAGCTCGTCCGGAGGGGCAGCGCCGTCCGGCTGCGCCGTCGGATGCGCCGCGCCTACGCCGGGCCGCTCCTCCGCGGGCCCGATGGTTGCGCGTTCAGTACCTGATCCGCGGATCGAGAATCGCATAGCCGATGTCTGCCAGTAGGTTGCCGACCACGGTGACCACGCCCACCAGCACCGTGATCCCGAGCATCACCTCGTAATCGGGGCGCAGCGCCGCCAGGTAGTACTCCAATCCCGCGCCCTGATAGTTGAACACCTGCTCGATGATCAGCGTTCCCGTGAGGATCAGGGGGATGTTCAGCCCCACCAGCGTGACCACCGCAATCAGCGAGTTTCGCAGCAGGTGGCGCGAGAGCACCAGCCGCTCGGGTAGCCCCTTGGCTCGCGCGGTGCGGATGTAGTCCTGGGCCAGGGCGTCGATCGCCGAGGAGCGCATGTAGCGGCTGAACTGGGCGTAGGTCACCAGCGTCAGGCTGAGCACCGGAAGCACCAGCCCGGAGGGGTGCGAAAGCATCGCGCCGACGGACGAGCCCTGGGGCGCCTCGGCCGGAAACACGTGGAAGCTGATGGACAAGAACTGGATCAGGAGCAGCGCGATCGCGTACTGCGGCATCGAGTAGAGGATGAAGCTGACGCCGGTTCCGGCGTAGTCCATGACCCCGTTGCGCCTGACTGCCTGGGCCACCCCGATCGGGATGGCGACCAGCAGCGAAAGGACGAGCGACACCCCGCCGAGAACGATGTCGCGCGGGAGGTCGATGGCCAGCAGCGAGTCGGTGGTGCGGTTCAACACATACGAGTAGCCGAGGTTCCCCTGCGCCAGCTGCTTGAGGAAGTACCAGTACTGAACGAAGACCGACTGGTCGAGGTGGTTCTGGTGGTTGAACTGGGCGATCGCCTGGGGGGTTGCGCGATTGCCGAGGATGTCGCGGGCGAGGCTCCCCGGCAGCGCGTGCAGCAACGCGAAGGTGATCAGCGTGACCCCGAGGGTCACGACGATCGCCTGACCGAGGCGGCGGATGATGAATCCGGTCATACCGGATTCATCATTCTATCCCACCCCA
>DAIQND010000189.1:0-4921 GCA_036788555.1 Solirubrobacteraceae bacterium
TGGGGCTGTAGATTCGTCGCGCGGTGGGGGCGCGGTCCACGCCAACCGAGGCGATCCACTGCCAGTTGCCGTTGTTGCTGGCCTCGTCGCCATCGATCAGCAGACGCATGAACCACCGCTCGCCCCAGCGCCAGTCGATGCCGAGGTCCTTGGTCAGGAACGAGCCCACCACAAGCCGCGCACGGTTGGGCATCCAGCCCTCCGCGCGCAGCTGGCGCATCGCCGCGTCGATCAGCGGGTAGCCGGTTCGGCCGGCGCACCAGGCTTCGAACGCCCTCCGCGAGCGGCTCCAGCGGAGGGTTCCGCGGTAACGGGGCTGAAACTCGGTGTGCGCGTTTTCCGAGAAATGCGCGAGGAGGTGGGCGTAGAAGTCACGCCAGGCGAGCTGGCGTCGGAACGCCTCGGCTCCCGGCCCGGGATCCAGCCGCTGCTCGAGCTCGCGGGGCGAGATACAGCCAAGGTGCAGGTACGGGGACAGGCGCGACGAGGATCCACGGGCCAGGGGCTCGGCTTCGGCCGGGTAGCCGGCGAGGCCGGTGGACAAAAAGCCCCGCATCAGCGATCTGCCGCGCCGCTCGCCCCCCGGTGCCCGATCAGCGCGCTTGACGCCGCAGTCCTGAGGCAGGTTCGTGGCGATCCCGGCGGGCAGCTCGGGAAGCGTCGTCGGCGGCGGGAGTACGCGGCGCCGCGGCCTGGCCAGCCACGCCCGGTAGAACGGCGTGAAGACCTTGAAGGGCGCTCCGGCCGCGCTGAGGACGTCGGCCGGGTGATCGACGGCGAACAGCCCGGCAAGCGAGCGCGTCTCGACGTCGATGCGAGTGAGCGCGCGCCGTACCGCGCTGTCGCGGCGCACGGCGAACGGCCCGACGTCCTCGGTCCAGTAGACCAGGCGTGCGTCTAGATCGCGCGCCAGCGCCGGGAGGATCCGCTCCGGCAGTCCGTGCCGGACCACGAGCCCGGCTCCCCGGTCGTGCAGGGACTGGTCGAGATCGGCCAGGCACTCGAGCAGGAACTGAGTGCGCGCGGGGGAGGCATGCCGGCCGTCCAGCAACCGCCGATCCAGGCAGAACACCGCAACCACGGTGCCGGCGGCCTCGAGCGCGGCGTGCAGCGCCGGGTGGTCGTGGACGCGCAGGTCGCGCCGCAGCCAGACCAGCGCCGTCACGAGGAGGCGACCAGCGAGGCGCAGAGGTCCCATAGCGCGCGGCGGTCCTCCGGGGTGTCCTCGCGGGCGCCGAGGCGGTAATGGGTCGGCCGGGGGCGGCGATCGTGCCAGAAGCGGCCGGTGCTCTCGAGCGCCTCCGGGGCCGCCGCCAGCCAGACAATCGTGTCGGCGCCCGCTTCGGGGCTGCGGATGATCGGTCCGGTCAGGGCGCGGAATCCCGGCAGCCACTGTCGCACTCCCTTGGTGTCGGCCCAGCCGGGGTGCATGGCGTGTACGACCACTCCGGTGGAGCGCAGCGCCTCCGCCCACAGCTCGGTTATCACGACCTGCTCGCGCTTCGTCCGCGCGTAGAGCTTCTTTGCCGAGTAGGGCACCCGCTCGGACTGCAGATCCCCCGCCGGAAGCGCCTGTGCGTACATTCCTCCCGAGCTGACGTTGATCACGCGAGCGGGGGCGCTGCGGGCGAGCAGCGCGCTCAGCCGCGAGGTGAGCGCGAACGGCGCGAGCACGTGCGTGGCGAACATCAGCTCATGGGCGTCGGGAGACCGCTCGCGCTGGCGGGGCATCGTTCCGGCGTTGTTGACGAGAACGTCGAGCCGGGGCTGCTCGTCGTTGATGCGCTCGGTCAGGGAGTGCAGTGAAGCCAGACTGCTCACATCGCACTCGAGCGGGCGGACGTCGGCGCCAGGTGCGGTGGCGCGGATCTGACGGACGGCATCTCGCCCGCGCTGAGGATCGCGGGTCACAGCCAGGACGGTGGCCCCGAGGCGAGCGAAGCCCCGGCAAGCGGCGAGCCCGATCCCCGACGCAGCGCCGGTCACCAGCACCACCTTCCCATCCATGCGCGGCGGGTCCGCGGGCCAATCAGGAAGAGCTCGCCGGATCTGCAGACCGATCTTCCCGTAGCCCAGGACTATCGTGCGATCGAGCAGCGTGTCGGCGGTAAGAGCGAGGTTCACGGATTAGAAGGGTACCCGAACAACAATACGGGAAAACCTGTACGCTCTGTTGATGGAAAGTCAGGCGTTTGGGATCGGGGAGGTGGTCGAGCGAACCGGCGTCGCCGAGGCAACGTTGCGCATGTGGGAACGCCGCCATGGGTTTCCGGCGCCGGACCGACTCGCCAGCGGTCACCGCCGCTACAGCACCCGCGACATAGAGCTGATCCGGACCGTCGCCGCCAGGCGCGCGAGCGGCCTGGCGCTGTCGGTGGCGATCCAGCAGGCGCTCGCCCAAGACGCCGAGCCGGCGCCGTCGGTGTACGCCGCGCTGCGCCGCCGCCGTCCGGACCTTCAGCCCCGTCTCGTGCTCAAGCCGATGATGCTCGCGCTCAGCCGTGCGATCGAGGATGAGGCGCTCGCCCGCGCCGAGCGTCTGATCGTCTTCGGCGCGTTTCAGCGCGAGCGCTTCTATCGAGCGTCACAGCGGCGTTGGGGCGAGCTGTCGCGAACCGCAGAGGTGGCGGTCGCGTTCGCCGACTTTGAGCGGGTGCGGGCGCCGCGCGGAGCGCCGGCAGAGCTGCCCGTTCCGCGCGAGCATCCTCTGAGTCGAGAATGGGCGCTGGTCTGCGAGGGGACGGACTTCGGGCTGTGCCTGGCGGGCTGGGAATCCCCTGAAACCACCGAGCAGCCGGATCGCTGGCGGAAATTTGAGGCGATCTGGAGCGTTGAGCCCGAGGTGGTACGGGAAGCTTCGCGTGTCTGCGTCTCGATTGCGGCGGCCATACGGCCCGCGCTGATGGAGCCGCTCCACCCACGGCTGGACGCCACCGTGTCGCCGGCCCCGGAGTCCCAGCTGCAGCTGGCCAGCGCGGTCTCGACGCGGATGCTCTCCCACCTCTCAAGCTGGTGGAGCCGCGCCGGCGGCCGCTAGCCCTCCGTTCGGCGTCGACGGCTTCAGCGCCGCCCGGCGTTTCGCACCACCGCCTCGTGCACCGCGTCGGCGTGCCGGTTCGGCCGTGCGGTCAGCCTCGCCGCGGCGGCGTGGAGCTGGTCCTCCGGCGCCTCATCCGACAGCGCCAGCTCGGTGAACACGCGCATCCGCTGCTTCGTGCTCTCCAGGAATGCCCGACGTTCACGCTCGCGCAGCAGGCGAAAGCCGAGGCGTACCGCCGGATTGGGGATCGGCGCAGGACGCGAGACCGCGTGCACCCGGAACTCGACCCGCCCGCTGTCCAGCCACTTCCACACCTCCCAGTCCATCTGGCCCATCTCGACGTGGCCCTGCAGCGTCCCGTAGTTCCAGCCCCAGATGTGGGCCCGGCGTCCGGCGATCTCCCGCGTGGCCTCGTAGACCTCGCCGACTCGCACTCCGACGAACACGTGAGCGATTCCCAGAGCCCGCAGCTCGAGGAGCATGTCGCGTCGCTCGAGCGGGACCTCAGGGTCGTAGTACGCGCGGACGATCGAGGGATCGGCGAACTCGTAGCCGCGCATCAGTCGCTGCGCGATCTGCCAGCTCCCATCCCGGATCGGCATTCCGGCTGGCTCCCTCGGAAGGGTTTGGCAGAGGTCGGTGAGCGTCCAGCCGCGCTCGGCCGGCGCGTCCGCGAGCGCCACGGGGTCGAAGTTCAGCTGCTTGTCGCGGAGCTCGGCGTGCTTGCGCTGGATTCTCGCGCCTCCGAGCAGCTGCGAGCGACTCATCACCCCAGGTCCTCGGGCTCGATGCGCTCGGTGTCGATCTCGATCCCGCCCGTCATCCGGCCCCCGGAGATTCGAACCACACGCTCGAGGAACGAGATCCACATGTGCGCCTGCACCTCTTTGGCCATGCGCAGCCGGTTGTAGAGCAGGTCGACGAGTGGGCTGCTGCTCCGCGCCCAGGACTCGATCTCGAACACCAGCGCGTCCCCATCCCCGCTGCTGCGGAACTCGATCTGCCCGGCCTCGAGGTGACCTGACAGCGTGGCCAGCCGGAACGAGTGGGGCGTCACCTCGACCACGCGTACCGGCCCATCCCACGGCCCGGGCATGCGCACGACATACTCATCTCCGGCCCGCAGGTGTCCCGCTTGGCCTGCGGTCAGCTGAAAGCGCGCGAATGTGGTGGGCGACGTGCGGTTTGGATCGGCCTGGACCTTCTGCATCAGCTGCTCGGCGGTTAGCTGGCTATCGCGGATGCGCGTGCGGTAACGGCGGTGAAACAGCGGGCCGCAGCCGTCCTCGTGACCCTGTAGCTCATCACGGCGAAGCTCCGGCGGGTAGCTCAGGTGCGCGGATAGACCCGGCGGCGCCGGTGCCGCGACATCCAACCGCCGCATCGGCGTCGTGCGCCACATGTAGTCCCACGACGTGAGGGCGATCCCCGCCGGCCAGCTGATGGCAGTCAGCCAGCGACGGGTGGCTTTCGGACGTCTCGGCATGAGCTTTGCCTACCCAACGATAATCCTGAACAATCTGTTCAGAGTTGTCGTGGCCGGGTAGTCTGCGAACCATCCGGCGCGCGATTCACAAGACCTCGCCTGTGACCGGGCCGCTTCATGACGTGGGGCTGCGCGGATGGCACATGCAATGCCTGTCGCTGGGGTCGGTTGGCCTGTGCATCGGGCTGTGGATCCGCGCCAAGACCGTCGATCAGGACGAACGCGGCAACGCCGAGCGGCGGGCTCTGTTCGTGGGGCTCTGGCCGCCGACGATCTGGCTGATCGGCGACTCGCTGCAGCGATTGGAGTGAGCCGGGTCGTCGCCGCTCAGGCGGCGGGGGTCACGAGCTGACCGCTACGAGCACCGAGCAGGCCGGTGACCGCTGGGGCGAACG
>DAIQND010000190.1:0-4902 GCA_036788555.1 Solirubrobacteraceae bacterium
CCGACCAGCGGGGCCTCGCTGCGCAGCAGCGGCACCGCCTGGCGCTGCATGTTCGAGCCCATCAGCGCCCGGTTGGCGTCGTCGTGCTCGAGGAACGGGATCATCGCGGTGGCCACCGACCAGATCTGCTCCGGGGAGACGTCGATCAGGTCGACCTCGGCGGGCGGGACCATCACGTAGTGCCCGGCCTGCGTGCGGCACACGACCTCCTCGGCGGTGATCTTGCCGCCTGAGTCGACCGGCGTGTTGGCCTGCGCGATCAGCCGCTCCTCCTCCTGGGTGGCGTCGAGGTGCAGGATCTTGTCGGTCACCTTGCCGGCCTCGACCACCCGGTAGGGGGTGGTGACGAACCCGTGCTCGGAGATCTCCGCGTAGGAGGAGAGCGATCCGATCAGCCCGATGTTGGGGCCCTCGGGCGTCTCGATCGGGCACATCCGCCCGTAGTGGGTCGGGTGCACGTCGCGGACCTCGATCGGGGCGCGCTCACGGGTGAGCCCGCCCGCGCCCAGCGCGCTCAGGCGCCGGCGATGGGTCAGGCCGGCCAGCGAGTTGGTCTGGTCCATGAACTGGCTGAGCTGCGAGGAGCCAAAGAACTCCTTGAGCGCCGCGACGACCGGACGGATGTTGACGATCGTCTGCGGGGTGATCGTGTCGGCGTCCTCGGTGGTCAGCCGCTCGCGGACCACCCGCTCCATGCGGTAGAGCCCGATCCGGAACGCCTCCTGGATCAGCTCGCCGACCGTGCGCAGGCGGCGGTTGCCGAAGTGCTCGTACTCGTCCAGACGGTCCTCGATCGGCTCGCGCGGCAGCACGATCGCCTCGGCCGCGTAGTCCTTGATCTCCTCCTGCGGGTCCTCGGGCATGCCCAGGAGCTTGGGCAGCGACACCAGCTCCTTGACCAGCGCGATGATGTCGTCGTGGGTCAGGACGCGGGTGTCGAGGTCGATGTCCAGGCCGAGCCGCGAGTTCAGCTTGTAGCGCCCCACGCGCGTGAGGTCGTAGCGCTTGGGATCGAAGAACAGCTGGTTGAGCAATGAGCGGGCGGCGTCGATCGACGGCGGCTCGCCCGGGCGCTGCTTCTTGAACAGCTCGATCAGCGACCCCTCCTCGGTGCGCACCATCTCGGGGTCGGCGTCGATCGTGTTGCGGATGTAGAGCGAGTTCTCGAACAGGCCGAGGATTTCCTCGTCGGATACGTAGCCCATCGCCCGCAGCAGCACGGTCACCGGCAGCTTGCGCTTGCGGTCGATCCGGACGTAGACCCGGCCCTTCTTGTCGATCTCGAGCTCGAGCCAGGACCCGCGCGCGGGCATCAGGTTGGCCACGAACACCTGCTTCTCGCGGTCCTTGGGCTCCATCACGTAGGCGCCCGGGGAGCGGACGAGCTGGGTGACGACCACCCGCTCGGTGCCGTTGATGATGAACGTCCCGCGCTCGGTCATCCACGGGAAGTCGCCCATGAACACCGACTGCTCGCGGATCTCGCCCGTCTCGCGGTTGATGAAGGAGACGGTGACGGTCAGCGGCCGGGAGTAGGTGAGGTCCTTCTCGCGGCACTGCTCGAGGCTGGCCACGGGCTCGTCAAATTGCAGTTCGCCGAACTGGACGGCGAGGTTTCCGGTGTAGTCCTCGATCGGCGAGACGTCGTCGATCGTCTCGCGCAGGCCCCCGGCCTGGGGATCGGTGAGCCACAGGAAGGACTTGCGTTGGATGTCGATCAGGTTGGGGACATCGAGGACCTTGTTAAGACGCGCAAAGCTGCGGCGCGTCCGGGGGGCGTGACTGGTTGCCAAGACGGCGACTCCTCGGGCGGTCGAGAGGGAGGCAGAGACCGCGCCCTGGCGACCGCTGCCCCGTGCAGACGACGCGCGGGCACCAAATAGAGCGCGACCAGCAAAGATAGCACACGGCAGTGGTGCCCTGTGCGAGGACTGTCAAGCTCTCACGGACCCCGCCCGGGACACCGCGTATGTGGCGCGATCTCGCCTTGGATGGGCGGCTACGACTATTGGCTGACCGGGGCAGTGTAGGGGCTCCGGCGGCGTTCGGCAAGACCTTCTTGCCGATGCTCGTCGCGGGCGCCCGCGCCATCGGCGTAGGCGCCGCCACCCGGTTGGAGTTCGCTGGACGTTTGGCCGATAACCCCTGGTATGCAGCGGGAGGTGGTCGAGCCGGTTTCCCTCCAGGCCCACGGATGGGTGGTGGGGCCCCTTGTCCTGGCCGGCGCCGCGATGCTGGCCACGCGCTTCGGCGCCCCGCCGCCCGGCAGCTTTGACGTGGCCTGGACGGCGGCGGCGTTCGCGGCGCTCGCCGCCACCTGGCTCGCTCGCGGGCGTGCCCGCCAGCCGCACCGCTCACGCTGGACGCTGTGGGCGGCGGCCTGCGCGGCGTGGCTCGTGGGGCAGCTCGCCTGGAACGTCTACGGCCTCGTCGGCTTCCCGCAGTCGCCAAACCTGGCCGACATCAGCTGGTGGGCATTCGCGATCTTGGCCACCGTCAGCGTGTTTCGGATCGGCCAGAGCCCGGACCACAAGCTCCGGGTGGCGGTGATCGCCACCGGCCCGCTCGCGCTCGGAGCGGTCGCGCTCACTACCGCCGAGCTGTGGCAGCAGGCGGCGAATTCGACCCTGCCCCTGGCCCCCAAGCTGTCGGCGATGAGCTACCCGGCGCTCTACGTGACGGCGACCGTGGTGATGCTCGACGCCGTAGTGGGCGGCGGGCTCCGGCGTCTGAGGGCCCCGAGCTCACGGCTCGTGCTGGTGGGGATCGCCGCGCAGGCGATCGCGTTCACGCTGTGGTGCGACAAGCTGCTGGGCCGCAGCTACCAGCCAGGGCACACCTGGCTTGACCGGCTGTGGGTCCTGGGTCTGGCGGGAATCGCCGTCGGCGGACTGCTGGCGGCGCGCCGGCCCGAGCAGGTCGCGGTGGACAATGAGCCGACGTCGCTGACCGCCGTCCTGCCCGGCGGGCTGCTGGTCGTGCTGCTGCTGGCGCTGGTCCAGGCCCGGGTCGCCCACGCCCCCATGATCGTCAAGATCCTGCTCGAGGCGGGACTGATCTCCTGCAGCGCCGCGCTGGTCGTCCGCTCGACGCTGCTGGGGCGGGGGCTGCGAACGATGCTCAACCGCGAGCGGGCGGCGCTGGCGCGTCTGGCCGAACGCGAGGCCGAGCTCGAGCGGCTCAACCGCCAGCTGGCCGAGGACGCTCGCCACGACCCGCTCACCGGCGCCAGGAACCGCCGCGCGCTGGCCGGCGATCTCCCGGTGCTGGATGAGCTTCAGAGCAGCGGCAGCGAGCGCTTTGCCCTGGCACTGTGCGACGCCGACTGCTTCAAGGCCTACAACGACCGCTTCGGCCACCTGGCGGGAGACCAGGCGCTGCGGATGATCACCGCCACGATCAGAGGTGAGCTGCGTGAGGGCGACGCGCTGTACCGCTACGGCGGCGAGGAGATGCTGCTCGTGCTGCGCGACGTCGGCCGGCGTGAGGCCGGCAAGGTGGCCGAGCGGGTGCGCGCGGCCGTGCAGCGGGCCGGCTTCCCCCACCCCGATTCAGCTGCCGGCGTGCTGACGGTTTCGGTCGGAGTCGCCGCCGGAGCCGGAACCACCGGCGACCTGCTGGGGCGGGCCGACGCGGCGCTCTACGAGGCCAAGCGCCTGGGGAGAAATCGGGTGGTCGCCGCCTCCGACGGCGTCACGCTGCTCTCGGAGGCCAGCCGGGCGCGCAGTCGCGAATCCGAGGATCCGGTTCCGCGCCACCTGCGCAGCATGCTTGCGGTTTCCCGGGCGGCGGCCAGCGGCAGCGGAGCCGCGCCCGTCCTGGAAGCGCTGGCGGAGACCATCTGGAGCGAGCTCGCCTTCCAGGTGGTGGCGGTGAACCTCCTCGACGAGCGCCGCGAACGCCTCGACGTGGTGATCGTCAAGGGCGATCAGAGCGCCCGCGAGGCGCTGCTTGGAACCTCGAGCCCGTGGTCAGACTGGGCGCCGATGCTCGAGTCAGGCCAGGAGGAGTCAGGTGCGATCTGGCTGCCCGCCGGGAGCTATGACTGGCAGGTCGACGGCGTCGTCTGGACGCCCACTGCGGTGGCGTCGTTGGGCGCCGACGCCTGGCATCCCGAGGACATGCTGCTGCTGCCGCTGCGGGGCAGCACCGGCCAGGTGCTCGGCATCGTCTCCGTCGACCAGCCGCTGCTCGGCCGCCGCCCCACCGACGAGGAGCTCGGCGTGCTGATGTCGGTCGCCGACCACGCGGGGCTGGCGCTCGAGCAGGCCCAGCGCGCGGCGAGCGCGGCCCGGCTCGAGCCGGCGGAAAGACGGCTGGCGGTGATGCTGCTGCTGGCCGAAGCCCTTGACCTGCGCGACCCCTCTACCGCGCAGCACTCCCAGACGGTCGGCCGCTACGCGCGGGAGACGGCGATGGCGCTCGGGCTGAGCGCCGAGCGGGTGGAGCGGATCCACGCCGCGGGAATCCTCCACGACCTCGGCAAGCTCAGCATCCCCGACGACATCCTGCGCAAGGACGGCCCGCTGACTGAGGAGGAATGGCGCCAGATGCGCCGCCACCCGGGGATCGGGGCGCAGATCCTCGAGCACGCCGGGATGAACGACATCGCGCAATGGGTGCACGCCCATCACGAGCGGGTCGACGGCCAGGGCTACCCGGGCGGGCTGGCGGGAGCCGAGATCCCGCTCGAGGCGCGGATCCTTGCCGTCGCTGACGCGTACGAGGCGATGACCTCCGAGCGCCCGTACCGCCACGGCATGTCCGACGCCTCGGCGCGCGCGGAGCTGCTGCGCTGCGCGGGAACCCAGTTCGACCCCGAGGTGGTGGAGGCGTTCCTGCGCGCCTACGCGGGGCTGCGCGAGCGCATGGCCGAGCCGCCGATCGCCGAGGCGGCGGACG
>DAIQND010000191.1:0-4897 GCA_036788555.1 Solirubrobacteraceae bacterium
CCGCGGCCTGCTCGACCTCGGTGGCGGCGAGCTTGAGCCACAGCTCAGAGCTCTGGTGCACGGTCTGGAAGAGCAGCTCGTCGTGGTGGACGCGCTCCTCGGGCTCTTTCTGCAGCGAGAGCAGCTCGTCGGTGCGCAGGTAGCGCTCATAGTCGCTGGCCCCCTCGCCGGGAAGCACGGGCGTGTGCATATCGCCCTGGGCATCGGCGGCGTCGCCGTGGCCTGAGATCGGTCCGCTTGTCGTACTGCTCATCGCCCACCTCCGTCGGGGGCCGCCCCGGCCGCGGCCGTGCGACCGGGCGGAGCGGTGAGGATCTCACTCAAAGTGCTGAAGTCGATGTTGCCACCCGAGACCACGCACACGATCCGGCCCGGTCCCGCACAGCCACCGAGCGCCGCGGCCAGGGCCAGCGCGCCGGCTCCCTCGGCGATCACGTGCACCCGTTCGGCGAGCAGCCGCAGCGCGTGCGCCACCTCGTCGATCCCCAGCGCAAACCCATCGTCGACAAGCGCCGAGACGCGCTCCCACATCCCGTCGAGCACCCGGCGGCTTCCGGATCCGTCGACAAACGACGGCTGGTAGTCGACCGTTGTCGGCCCGCCGGCCTTCAGAGCCGCGGCCAGTGCGGCGCCGGTCGCCGGCTCGGCGGTGAAGATCTTGGTCTGCGGCCGCAGCGCCCGCAGCGCGCTGGCGACCCCCACGGTCAGGCCGCCGCCACCGTAGGGAATCACGACCGCGTCCGGCGCCGGCAGGTCCTCCAGGATCTCCAGGCCGATCGTGCCGTTGCCGGCCATAACCCGGTCGTCCTGCACGGGATGGATGAACAGCCCCTCGCTTCCGGGAATCTGGCCGGTGACGATCGCCTCCCACCACTCGTCATAGCTGACCCGCACGACCGCACCACCCAACCGCTCGACCGCACCGAGCTTGGCATGGGGCGCGTGCTCGGGCACGACGATCCTCGCCGGGATCCCCAGCTCGCGCGCCATGTACGCCACCCCCTGGGCCATGTTTCCCGCGCTGGCGGTGACCAGCTCGCGCGGTCGCTCTGGAGCTGAGCGGACGGCGTTGGCGGCGCCGCGGATCTTGAACGACCCGATCGGCTGGAGCGTCTCGAGCTTCAGGTAGATCTCGAGGTCGGGGTGCTCCGGCGCCTCGAACCTGACGAGCGGCGTGCGCACCGCCACGTCGGAGACCCGCTCCCGCGCCGCCTCGATCTCGGCCAGCTCGATCACAGGCGCACCTCGGTTCCGATCCCCTGTCGTGCCGCCTCTGTGACCGCGACCTGCGCTGCTGCCAGGTCCTCGACGGCGAGGCCCAGCGAGCGAAAAACGGTTATCTCTCGCTCGCCGCGGCGCGCCGGAGCCAGCCCGGCCAGCACCTCGCCGAGCTCGGCACGGACGTGCCCGTCGTCGATCCGGCCCTCCGCCAGCGCCGCGCGGTATTCGCCGGCCTCGTTGCGGATCGACTCGCGGCTGTCGGCGAACAGCCCGGCGGCGGCGATCGTCTCAGGGGTGAGCTCGCACGTCGCCGGAGTGCTGGCGCCCACCGCATTGATGTGCGTCCCGGGCGCGATCCAAGCGAGCTCGAGCACCGGCGTGCGTGAGCTGGTGGCGGTGACGACCACGTCGGCGTCCCGGACGGCGTGGCGGGCGGTCATCGCCGCGTCGGCGGTCAGCGTGCCCGAGCCCGGCGGGCGCTCGATCGCGTCGATCACCGCGTGTGCGTGCTCGTGGGTTGGTGCGTAAACCCGCACCTCGGTGAAGTCGCGCACCCGCAGCAGCGCGTTCACGTGCGAGCGCGCCTGCACGCCGGCGCCGAGGATCCCCAGTACTCGCGCATCCTCGCGGGCCAGCGCCGCGGTGGCAACCGCGCTCACCGCCGCGGTGCGCACGGCGGTGATCGCCGAAGCATCGAGTACCGCCAGAGGGATGCCGGTGTCGCCGTCAAACAGCGTGACCACCCCCTGATGGGCGTCGAGGCCGCGCCCCGGGTTGGCCGGGATGATGCAGATCGACTTCAGCGAGAACACGCTCGGGCGCCCGCTCGTCTCGCTTCTCCAGGCTGGCATCAGTCCCATCAGACCCGGTGCCTCGGGCGGGCTCATCACCATCCGCAGCGGCATGTAGGTCTCCCCACGCGCGTGCGCGACGAGGATCTCGCGCATCGCCGCGGCGCACGCCTCCGGCTGCAACGCCGCGAGCACGTCCTCGTGGGAGAGGACCAGCATTCAGAGCAGCCCCTCCACCTGGTCGCGCTCCTCGTTGGAGAGCGGGTGCGCGAGCGCGTCACCGACCGGCTCGAGGTGCTCCGGACGACCGGGACCTATCACCACCTGGGTCACCCGCGGGTCGGCGAGCAGCCAGGCGAGTGCCAGCGCGGCCAGCGACAGCCCGCGGCCGCGCGCGAACCCCTCAAGCCGCTCCAGGGCGTCGAACGTACGCTCGGCGAGCAGACGGCGGTAAGGCTCGGGTCGCTGCGTCATGCGCGAGCCGGCCGGAAACGCCTCACCGCGGCGGTACTTGCCGGTCAGCCAGCCGCCGGACAGCGGGCTGAAGGCCAGATAGGCGACCTGTCGCTCCTCGCACAGCGGCAGCACCCCGCTCTCATCGCCGCGGTCGAGCAAGCTGTGCGCGTTCTGCACCGCCCGCGGCCGACCGGCGTTCAGCGCGTCCTGCAGCTGCTCCGAGTTGAAGTTGCTGACGCCGTACGCGCCGATCTTCCCTTCGCTCTGGAGGCTCTCGAAGGCTCCGAACGTCTCGCCAAGCGGCACCTCTGGGTCGTGTTCGTGGGCCAGGTAGAGCTGCACCGCCTCCACCCCCAGGCGCTCGAGGCTAGTGGCTAGCTGGCGGTGAATCCGCTCCGGCGCCAGCCCATGATCGGCGTTCGCCTGCATCGGGTTGTAGGTCTTGGTGGTAATCGTCGGGCGCACGCCGCGCGAGCGCATCCAGCCTCCGATCGCGGCCTCGCTCCGCCCGCCGCCGTAGGCATCGGCGGTGTCGAAGTGGGTGATGCCCTGCTCCCAGGCGGCATCCATCAGCCCGAACGCCTGCTCGTCGGTCAGCCCCTGTCCGAAGAACTCGGGCGCCGAGCCGACCCCGCCGAAGCTCCCGCAGCCGAGGGCGATCCGGGGCAGGGTGAGCGTGGAGGCTCCGGCTGCCGGCGGCTGGATCTGGACGCTCACCCTCCCCCGGAGTGCGGCGAGCGTGTCCTCGGGTCGAAGAAGTCGACCGGAATGTTGCTCAGCGGGACGGCGCCGTCGGCCTGCACATGCCACGTGTCCTGGAAGTACAGACACGTCCGCTCGTCCTCGCTGATCACGTGCGGGTGCATCGAGCAGACCATGTCCTCCCGCAGCTCGACATCGAAGGCCTCCCCGATTCGCGGGTGCTCGATCATCGTCATCCCGATCGAGTGGCCGGTGACGTGGCCGAGCTTCCATCCCCGGTCGACGAACGGTTTGGAGACCGCCCGGTGAACCTCGCGGGCGGTTGCGCCGGCGTGCATGGTTCTCCGGCAGAGATCGTGGTACTCCCGGTAGGCCTCCATCATCCGGCTTGATTCCGGGGAGGGGGTGGCGGCGCAGATTGGGCGTGAGACCTCGACCCAGTGGCCGCCGGGGCCTGCGACCTCCAGGCCGTAGATCAGCATGTCGTCCTCGGCCACCCGGCGCTTCTCGTCCGGGAGGCGCATCTCGGGCAGCGCCGCCCCCTCGGGCCCGGTCAGCACCATGTCCATGGTCAGGCGCCGTGTTCCCCGACTGACGAACGCCTCCTCGGCCGCCGCCATCAGCTCCGCCTCGGTCGCTCCGGGTCGCCAGGCCTCCATCACGGCGAACACGCCCGCCTCGTTGATCCGCACCGACTCGCGCACCGATTCGAGCTCGGCCTTCGATTTGACCGCGCGCGCGAGGTCGAACTCGTTCTCCCACCGCACCACCCTGTCGTGGGGCAGCTCGACGTAGTCGCGTACCGGCATCACGAGATCCATGCCGTGCACGCCGACCCGCTTCCAGCCGCGGTCCTGGATCCGCTGCGCAATCCACTTGCCGGGGGTCTCGGCGAACACCCGATCCTCGACCCACCCCTCGGAATGATCGCCCACCCAGCGTCCCTCGCCGGGGAAGATGTTCGTTGGCGGCGCATCGAGGGGCAGCAGCACGTAGGCGTAGCGGTGGAGGATGCGGAACCCGGACAGGTAGAACATCGCGCCCTCAAACCCGGTGTATTCGGTGGCGCAGACCAGCACCGCGTCGAGACCGTCGCGGGCAGCGGCCTCGCGGATCAGGCCGTAGCGGCGCTCCACCTCCGCCGAGGGGGTGGCCTCGGCGGGGTCACGGGCGGTCACGGGCACCCCGATATCTGATCAAATCGTCACGGGTGCCGTCAAGCGCCTTTTCGTCCGGCGCCTTGGCTAGGTTCACCGGGTGCCGTCAGCGGTCGCAGAGCTTGAAGACCTCCGCGTGCATGAGGTGGAGAAGGCCGTCGGCTCGAGGTCCTTCGCCCGCGGCCGCGCTTACGCGCGGGCCAACCGGGTGCTGGCGGTCGACTGGGACGAGGACGAAGGTGCGCTGAACGGCTCGGTCGTCGGCAGCGGTGGCGTATACAGCACGACCGCGTACTTCACCGACGAAGACGGGCCGCTGGAGTTCTGCGAGGGGGAGTGCAGCTGCCCGGTCGGCTACAACTGCAAGCACGTGGCGGCGCTCGTGATCGCCGCCTCCGGTGGTCGGGGGGGCGTTCGCGAGCGCCGCCACACGCAGCGACCGAGGCGGGAGGCGGTGGCGCCGCCGCCGAGCTCGTGGGACTCGCCGCTGCGGGCGCTGATCGAAGCTCCGGCGCTGGAGGCGACGGGGAGCCCGCTGGCAATCGAGCTTTCCTTGCGCCAGCAGGGCTA
>DAIQND010000192.1:0-4882 GCA_036788555.1 Solirubrobacteraceae bacterium
CCCGGCGAATCGCCGTGCGCAGCGCCCGGGTGACGTTCACTCGCGCCCGTTCGGCGGCGGTCGCGCCTGGCCGGTCGCGGCCGCCAAGTCCGACCGCCGCGGCGAGCTCGGCGGTTATGAAGTCGAGTTCAATTCGCGCCCGCGAGGCCCGTTCGAGATCGCTCCACCGCTCCGCCTCCTCGACTTCCTCCTCGAGCTCCCGCAGCCGACGGCGATACGCCGACTTGGCGGCCTCATCGAGCAGTGGGCCGCTGTGGGCTCCCACGTCCTCGACGGACAGTTCTCCGGCGGCGACCGCCACGCCGGCGCCGGCGCGGGCGGGTTCGACGGATACCTGTCGCGCCAGGTCCAGGGCATGGATCGGCTGGCCGGGCCTGGAAAGAAGCGTGGCCAGCTGTCGTAGTCCCTTGCTGTCCCTGAGGCGGAAGGTTCGGTCCTCGAACGTGAATGCCCACACGTTCCCCTCGCACACGAGCGCCGCATCACTGCATTCCGCCGCTGAGACGCCCGCCCTGACGGGGCCGGGACGCAGATCGAGCCGATCACGGTGCGCGGCGGTCACCCCGGCCAGGTCGGGCCGCCCGATCTCCTGCCCCAGCCTCGCTGCGATGTCGAGCAATTCCGCGGCTTCCCCGCCTGGCCCGTGGTCGGCCCCGGCGATCAGGACCCGCGCCAGATCGATCGCTGCGAGGGCTTGCATCGGCTTCGCGTGCTGGTGCCGAGCCGTCGCCACCGCCGAGCGCAGGTGCGCCTCCGCAGCGTCGGCCGCGCCGAGGCGTTCGGCCAGCAGGCCGAGGTAACGGTCGACTGGGCCGCGATAGCCGCTCACCGGAGAGACGACGTTCCGGCCGGAGAAGGGGATGAGCGCGTCGTAGAGCGCGCGGGCGAGCCCTGCGTCACCGACCGCTGCAGCGCCCTCCGACAGCAGCGCGATGGTGATCAGCCACATCGTGTCCCGCGGGATGGCCTGTACGCCGGAGGCCAGGGTGCGCTCGAGCTCACGCCGTGCCCGCTCCGACTCCCCCTGCGCTACGTGGCTCGCCACCAGGCAGGCCCGCCAGAGATGCATGTTCGGCAGGCCGTGCACCAGCGGTGCGACTCGGTGCTGAACGAGCTCCGGCTGTCCCCTCAGCAGATCGAGGGCGATGTGACCGCCGCCGATCGTCAGCGGGAAGGTTGAGTCCTCGATGTGCTCGGCGGCGACGGCAGCCTGCTGAAGCAGGCCCTGCGCCTCAGTGAAGCGACCTTCCATCGCTGCCCGGCGGGCGCGGTGCAACGGGACGAACGCCGCGGCACGCAGGTCACGGAGTCGCTCGACCTGTCGCTCGAGCGACTCCAGCGATGCATCGGCGGCGTTCACCTGCCCCCGCTCAAGAAGAAGATCGATCTCATGGCTGCGGGCGGCGACGATCATCTCCGGAGGAGCCTCCGGGATCGACAGCAGCTCGTCGATGAGCTGCAGTGCGGAGTCGGAGGTGTCGGCACTCCGGGTGGCGAGCAGGCCGTTGCCCAGCGCAGTCGCAAGGGCAGCGGGGTCGTGGCTGGTCCTCGCAACCGCGATCGCCTCGCCAGCGAGCGCCGTGCGAGAGGTCGAATCATGATCCCAGTACAGCGCGCGCGCCAGCCGTCCCAGCAGCAGCGCGCGCAGGCGGTCGTCGGGTGGTGGCGTGGTCTCGAGCGCCTCGCGGAGGAGACCGGCGAGCTCGGTGTCGACTGTCCCGGGGGAGAATCCGAACGCACCAACAGTGAGAGCGACAGCCGCGAGCAGCTCGCCGTCACGTCCCGCGCGGGCAGCATCAGCCGCCTCGCCGAGCGTCTCCCGGGCCCGGGGATCGGCGACCCGCTGGTACGCCCGGCCGAGACCGAGGAGCAGCTCACCCCGTTTGCGAACCCGCTCATCGTCAGCGAGGTGCTCGACCAGGTCGAGCACCTCGAGAGCCGCCGCGTACAGCCGGGCCGCTCGCTCGTAGGCAAACAACGACATGGCCCGCCGGGCCGCCCGCTCCGCGTAGCTCAGTGCCGGCGCGGGGTCGCAGACCGCGAGCGACTTCAGATAATGATGTGCGAGCTCCTCGAGGTGGACGTCGATGCTCCCGGCGTACCGTCGTTCCAGCGCCGTGGCAATGGCTTCGTGGGCGGCCGCGCGCTGCGAGCTCGTCATCCGGGCGAGAATCGCCTCCCGGATCAGACCGTGGCTGAACTCGAAGATCCCGACCTCATCCTCCCGTGGCTGGACGAGGTTCTCATCAACGGCGCGGCCGAGGTCCTCGGCCACCTCGCCGCGGCTGCGGCCTGAGGCCTGGGTGAGGAGCCCCAGGCTGAAGGCGCTTCCGGCCGCGGCAGCGCAGCGGAGGGTGGTGAGCACCGGCCCTTCCAGTGCCGCGAGCCGCTGCTCGACCACCGCCTGAACGCCCGAGGAGAGGGATAGCAGGGCCGACGGGTCCAAGCGCTGGATCCCGCCCTGGATCTGCAGCATCCGCAGCGCCTCGCCGGCGAAGAACGGGTTGCCTCCCGTGGTCAGGTACAGCGTGGCGACCAGTTCGGAGGCGACACAGGCGCCGGTCCGATGTTCGATCAGCCGCGAGATGTCCTCGCGATCCAGGCCCGGCAACTTAATGCGCAGGCACTCGCGCTCGAGCTTGGTGAGCAGAGAAGCCAGCCGCTCGTCGCGCCGCGCATCGACCTCCCGGTGGGTCCCCGTGACGAGGACGCGCATCGTCGCCACCTGCCGCGCGAGAAACAGCAGCGCCAGCAGGGTCGGCTGATCGGCGGCGTGGATGTCGTCAAGTACGACAAGAACCGGTCGCCGCGCGGAGCGGTGGCGCAGAAACGTGGTGATCGCGTCGAACAGCACGAATCGGGAGCGATCGGAGTCAAGCGGCGGGGTGTGCCCGAGATCGGGCAACAGGGCGTGGAGCTCCGGAACCAGCGCGGCGATCCACGGGGCGCCGACACCGAGGTCGCGGCGCAGCTCCTCCGCGGGGGCGTCCGCGACGAGTTCCCGCAGCACGGTGCTCCATGGCCACAGAGCTGGCGCGCCGCCACCGTCCCAACAGTGCCCCGCGGCGACGACCGGAGGCTGTGCAAAGCGTCCATCGGCCTCACTCAGGCTCACCAGCTCCTCGACGAGGCGGGTCTTGCCAATCCCCGGTTCGCCCGCGATCAGCACGGTTCCTCCCTCGCCGGCGATCGCCCGGCTGAGTGATCCCTCGAGCGTCGCCAGTTCCCGCTCGCGCCCGACGAACGGCAGCTGGCCCCCTGCCGCGCCCGCCGCCGGTGCATCGATGGCGATCGCGCGGACGGGGGCGACGATTCCACCTGCCTCGACAGTCCCCGCCTTCGCGTCTGGCATCCCGCTCCCTGCCTCGTCTGGGCCCGCACCCACCGGAGGGAAAATGTAGCGGTCGTGGGGTTCTGCTTCGAGTGAGAAAGAAGCAGAAAGCAGCCGGCACGCTCGTCGTGTTGCTGGTCGCTCGCCGACCCGGAACTCTGTGCGTCACGACCTGATCGCTCCCCTACCGAACCGATAGTGAACATCGTTCACTCAAAGATCACGCCACGGTGGCATGGTCCTCACACAGCACACCTTTATGTTCGCCGACCTCTGCGGCTTCACTGAGTACGCCTGGCGCTTCGGCGATGAACGCTCAGCCGACCTAGCGCTCAGCTTCCACGAGCTCGTTGATCGGCTGGCGCACGAAGCCGGATGCGAGTTGGTCAAGACGATTGGCGATGCGGTGATGGTCCGGGCCGATGACCCGCTTGACGTCGTCCGGCTCGCGCAGCGGATTCACCTTGCCGTCGGTCAGCTCGGTCTCCCCCAGGTGAGGGTCGGACTCGATACCGGGAGCGCGGCCGAGCGCCGCGGAGACTGGTTCGGCACCACAGTGAACACCGCGGCCCGGGTGTGCAAGCAGGGCGGGGCGGGCGAGATCTGGATGACCGAGCGCACATCGGAGGCGATCCGCGGAATCCTGGAACTCGTGCTGGTCGACTGCGGACGCCATCCCCTCAAGGGCCTTCCCGATTGCCTGCTGCACGCCGCGACCGAAGCGTTCGATCGGACCTGCGCCGGCACCGCGGAGCTCGAACCGCTGATGCGTGCGTGAGCCGGCCGATTCGGTCTTTGGGGGCTGCGGGTCATCTCCCCATTTCGCAGCGTCGCCCTCCCCGGGCGAGGGGAGATATTGCTGCGGGCTGATCGCGGGCTGCCGCTCACCCGGTGTACCCCAAGACACAGGAGATCCCAAAACCAAGGGGACTCAGAGCGCGCCCGGAGAGATTCGAACTCCCGACCTTCGGTTCCGTAGACCGACGCTCTATCCAGCTGAGCTACGGGCGCTTGCGGGGCGATTCTAGACGCGGGCGATGCTGCCCGCGGGCTGCCCCGGAAGCACGACATCGGCCGGCGAGGGCTCATCGGGCTCGTGGAAACGCGCGACGGTGAACCCGATCAGCATCGGCACGTGCACGGCGAAAACCACTAGTGAAAGCGTCAGCACGACAAGCGGGCCGCCACTGAGCTTGTTGCGCAGGAACGTGTACTCGATCAGTGCCGCCGTGATCGCGTAGGCCAACAGCGCCCACCGCGCGATCTGCCAGAACCGCTGCCAAGGAAAGTTCTCCACGCGCGCCAGCGCCGCCAGGTTTGCGCCCAGGAGCAGCGCCGACAGAGCCAGCAGGATCGCCGCCGGGGCCAACGGGACGTGCTGGGGCAGATGGGCGGACAGATAGATGCCCCCGGCGACGATCAGCGCCAGCGAGGCCATTGCGACCTGGTTCACCGGTGGGTAGCGGGGTTCCTCCATGTCCGTTTCAGCTGCTCGCTAGCTTGGTCATGATCACGAACGTCGCGACCTGCATCAGCCCAGTGATCCCGGCT
>DAIQND010000193.1:0-4784 GCA_036788555.1 Solirubrobacteraceae bacterium
GTAGAACAGATAGCCGAGCTCACCGCCGCCGATCACTCCGTTGTCGAGCGACGCGACCGGCGTGTGGCCGTCCTCAAGGGTGCCGGTGGCTCCCGCGCACTGGTATACCGCGCTGCAGCGCACGAGGATCCCGCCGCTCCAGCCGCCCCACACGTACTCCGTGGCTCCGGCGACGCCGATCAGCGGGCTGGCGATGAGCGCTCGCGCCGGGCCCCGCCCGGCGGTAAAGAACGGGATCAGCGTGAGGTTCGCGCTCGTGGCCGTGCCGCTCGCGTCCCTCAGCACCACCTGCACCGGCAGCCCCCCCCCCCCCCCCCCCCCCCCCCCCGCCCGCCCCCCCCCCCCCCCGCGGGCCAGCAGCGTGCGGCCGGCCCGGGTCATGCGGTAGTAGAGCAGTCCGCTGCCGCCTGAGCGGAAGCTCTGAACCGGGGTCGTGGCGACGGCGATGCGGCCGACTGACACGGTCGCCGTGAGCCGGCACCCGGTGCTGAGGTAGCAGCCGACGGGAATCCCGCCGACCTGGCTGGCCTGGCCGACGAACGAGCTGCGACCGAAGATCATGAGGTGGCCCGGGTTGGCCTCGGTGGCGGAACTCGCCAGCACCTGGTTGCCGGAACCGATCGCCTGCACGGCGAAGTACGGAGCGGCGCTCCGAACCGGAATCGTCGTCCTGGCGCCCTGAAGCCCGGAGGAGGCGATCTCGACCAGGCTGGTGGGGCTGGTCCCGGCGAGCACCGACCAGCCGGTCAGGCCCAGCCCGCTCCAGCTGGCGGTCAGGTTCGTGCCGGTGGCGGTGGGGGACACCGACAGCGACGGCGGAGGGGGTGCTCCGTCAACCACGCTGCCGGCGGTCGCCGCATCCAGGTAGTCGCCGTCGATGTTGATCGTGTAGCCGCCGTAGGTCTCGTTGTGGGCGCCGCTGTACTGGTGCAGGCGCTGGTGGTTGGTCCAGTCCGAGCTCGGGATGTTCGGGTCGCTGGTGCTCTGCGAGCCGTCTCCCGGCCAGGCGGCGAACCAGATGTCATCGGGCTCTGGATAGCTGGTGCCGTACTGGGTCGCCAGGTCGGCGATCGCCGAGTTGGCGTTGCCGTACACGCCCGAGAGATAGCCCTCGGCGTGTAGCTGCGCCGTCCACGCCGACAGGAACGCCAGCACCGCGGCCGTGTTGGTCTGGGTGCGGGCGTAGTACTCCATGTCGTTGTAGATGGGGGTGCCGGACGGGAGCCCCAGCGCCTGCGCTTGGGTGACCGCATCCTGCGCTGCGGCCGTGCCCTGAGCGGCGGCCTGGCTGGTCTTGGTGCTCATCGAGGCGCAGCCGCAGCTGTTGCTCGGCGCCTGGAGGCCAACATAGGTGGGGATGTAGTGCCAGCCCGCGGCGGCCTCGCTGTTCAGCCAGCTGGTGGTCAGGTTCGGGTCCCGCGACGGCGGGCAGGCGGCGTTCGCGCCACCGATGTAGACCCCGATCGCGTGGTAGGGGGAGTGCGCGGTCCAGGCGGTCATCGCCTGCGAGCTAGGCACGTAGCAGGCATCGAAGCCGGGCCCGGTGTAGACGTCGGCCGCGGCGCGGATGGCCCCGCGCGCCACGCTTGCCCGCGGGGCCGGAGTCGCCTGCGTGTTCGACGGCGGGCTCGGCGGCAGCGAGGAGCGGTGCAGCGCGCGCGCGACCAGCTGGGGATCTGACCGCCAGCTGGCGGTCACGGCGACGCCGGCGGAGGGAACGAGGAAGGTGGTGGCCGCGCCGCCGATCGGGGCGAGCGGGTCGCCCGTCGCCGTGCCCGCGCGGGCCGTGCCGGCGCCCACCGGCTGCACCAGGATCGCCTCGGTCCGGCCGACCGCCTGCGCCGGGCACGACTCGGCAGGACCCGGGGTTCCCAGGTAGACCGCGTGGCGGTTGAAGCGCACGCAGGTGTGCGGCTGCCGGACCAGGTTGAAGACCGGCCACGAGCGCGGGACGCTGACGGCATAGCCACGGTAGATGACGGTTCGAAGCCACGGATTCGCGCTTGCCGCCGCGCTGGTGGCGAGGCACAGCCCCGCCAACAACGGCGCAAGCACGACCAGCCGTCGCCTGCGATTAGCCAGTGCGCGCACCACGATTTCCTAACACGGCTCTCGGCGGAATGAAGCGCCGGCCTTAGAGCTGGCAAGGAAGCTCTCATCGGAGGCGCCGGGATTCGAGCATCCGGACCTCGTGCGAACATGTGTTCCGTGCGATGGAGCAATCTGAGCATCGAGGCGGAGGAGCGCGCGCGCCTGCCCGGGTATCGGGAGGAGGCGGTGGTCCGGCACTTCGAGGCGCCGGGCGCGGTCCAGACGAGGTTCTACGAGGTCCGCGCCAAGTCGATCCTCAACCGGGTGCCGGAGGCCTCCCGCATGCCGTTCCGGTGGACGATCAACGTCTACCGCGGATGCACCCACGCGTGCAAGTTCTGCTTCGCGCGCCCCACCCACAGGTACCTGGACTTCGACGCCGGGGAGGACTTCGACCGCGAGATCGTGGTCAAGGTCAACGCGCCGGAGCTGCTGCGGGCCGAGCTCGCGCGGCCGTCGTGGAAGGGGGAGCACGTGGCCCTCGGCACCAACACCGACCCCTACCAGTGGGTTGAGGGCCGCTACCGGCTGATGGAGGGGATCTGGGAGGCGATGCGGGACGCCGCCAACCCGTGCTCGGTGCTGACCAAGTCGCCGCTGCTGCTGCGCGATCTCGAGCTGATGAAGCAGATCGCCGCCCGGACCGAGTTCAGCGCCGCGGTGTCGGTGCCGACGATCGACGAGAAGGCGTGGCGGGCGACCGAGCCCCACACGCCGAATCCGCGGGCCAGGCTGGAGGCGGTCGGCGAGCTGACGCGCGCGGGGATCCGGACCGGGGTCCTGATCGCGCCGCTTGCGCCCGGCATCAACGACCAGCCCGAGCAGGTGGCGAAGATCCTCGAGCTCGCCTCCGAGGCCGGCGCGGCGTACGTCACCGGGATCGCCCTGCACCTGCGGGGTGAGCTCAAGGGGCTGTGGTTTGATTGGCTGCGGGATCATCGACCCGACCTGATCCCGCTCTATGAGGAGCTCTACCGCCGCGGCGCGTACATGCCGGCGGAGGAGCGCCGGCGGCTGGCCGCGCTTGTCGAGCGCCCGGATCAGGGGCCCGACGCGCGCTGGCGCAGGCCGCAGGCGCCGGTGATGCGGCGCGGTCAGGCGCGCGCCGTGCCCGTTGCGCCGGGCGCTCGCGCCGCGGAGGAGGTGAAGAATCCGCAAACGACGCTCTTTTAGTGAAACTCGGCGGCGACCGCGGTGGTAGGTAGGGTCGGAGGCCCACCGGGAAGACTATGAAGAACATGCGAAAACGCCTGTCAGAGCGCCCGGATCTCGGTCTGGAGCGGATGTTCGAGACCCGCAGCGAGGCCTGGGAGAGGGCGGGTCTGCGGATCGAGGTAAACCAGCGCGACGTGCGCCGGGCGCGCGGCGCCGTGCTCGTGCTGCTGCCGATGCTCGTCGCGGTGCTGGTGATCTACGCCGAGCGGAAGGGGATCTTCGGGCTTCCGTCATGTCCCGCGAACCAAACATGTCCGGCGAGCTCGGAGGAGACCGCCATTCAGTGGGGTTCGGTCGTCCTGCTCCTGGCCATCGGCTGGTCACTCGCGCGGATGGTCGGCCGCGCCGCCGGCCCGACGTTCTTTCGCCGGATGGATCCGGGCACCGCCGGAACCGTCGGGTTCGTCATCCGGTTGCTGACGATCGCGGTCACCGTGCTGCTGGCGCTCGGGATCGCCGGCGTCAACACGGGCTCGCTGATTGCGGGCGGGGCCTTCACCGCGGTGGTGCTCGGCCTGGCGGCTCAGCAGACGCTCGGGAACCTGTTCGCCGGGCTCGTGCTGATCACCGCCCGTCCGTTCCGGGTCGGCGAGCGGATCCGCCTGCAGGCCGGTGCGCTCGGCGGCGTGCTCGAAGGGGTGGTGAGCTCGCTGGGCCTCCTGTACACGACGCTCGCCCGCGGAGAGGACCGGATCATGATCCCCAACACGGGCGTGCTGGCGGCGGTCGTGGTGCCGGTCCGGGAGCCGAGCCCGGTCGATGTCCGGGTCCGGCTGACCTCCGGCATCCGGGTCGTCCAGGTTCAGGAGATGCTGGACGCGCAGATCTCCATCCCCACCCGTAGCCCGGCGACGGTCCTGCTTGAGGAGGTCGACGGCGAGGATGTCGTGGTCAGGGTGCAGGCGACGCCCGAGCGGGCCGACGACGGCGCGAGGCTGGCCGATGAGATCATCGGCGTCCTGGCGGCGGTCACCGGCACCCACGAGGTGGTCCGGCAGTAGGCGTGGCAGCCGCCGCCGGCAGCTGGCCGGCGTCAGTAGTTGCCCGACAGGTAGTCCCAGGCCCGCCTGAGCTTGTCCGACAGGCTGCTGTGGCCGGTGTCGGCGGGGTCGTCGCGCATCGCCGCCGGGTTGGCGGAGGGCTCGGGCAGCTGCGCCGCCTGCTCGCGATCGAGCTTCAGCACGACGCCGCGGTCATAGATGTCGGCGACGTCATCGGCGTCGACGAATCGGTGGCCGCCCGGGCCGAGATGCTCGGCGATGATGATCCCGTCGAAGACGTCCTCCTCCTCGGCGGCCAGGACGTGCGTCACCTCGCCGATCTTCTCCCCGTCTGAGCTGTATACGGCCGTGCCCTTTTCCAGCACCAGATAGGAGGCGGGGCGACCGAGATCCACGTGTTTGAGGATATCCGCGGCGGCTAGCGCTTGCCGCGCTGTCCGGCGGCGAGACCGGAGGCGATCTCCTGCCCGCCGAGCC
>DAIQND010000194.1:0-4774 GCA_036788555.1 Solirubrobacteraceae bacterium
CCGGACCTGCGATCCCCGTGCCTGCATGCGCACCTGGCGGTCTGGATCGCCCCGGCCCGACGGTCCCATCGGATGAAGAGCGAGACCGGCTCGCCTCACCGGAGTTCGAGAGAAACTGCCGGTGATGTGTCATCGGCAGCCGGCGCGGAAAGCTTGAGCGTGGTCGGAGCGCCGCTCTGCCGTGGTACGGTCAAGGAGCCCATCGTGCGACCTCGCTGGTTGGCGATCGTGCGCTCCTCGGTCCTTTTCACACCTCTCTGCCAGGTGAGCGCCCTGCCCGAGAGGCGCGTAAGGAGCACCCGATGGATGTCACGAGCGCTGCGCCACGGGCGCGGTCACATCGTCTGCCGGCACGACGGGCGGGCTTCGCCCGCGAGTCATCAACGGCGGGCGCGTCCCAGGCTCCGCTGCGGATCGCGATGCTCGCCCCGCCCTGGATCTCCGTGCCGCCGCCCGGCTACGGCGGCGTCGAGTCGGTCGTGAGCACGCTCACCGAGACGCTTGTCCGGCACGGGCATGACGTCACCCTGTTCTGCGCGCCGGGCTCGGTGTCAGGGGCGACGGTCGTCACCCTGCTCGCCGAGCACCATCCTCACGAGATCGAGCGCTCGCTGTTCGAGGTCGACCACGTCGGCCAGGCCTTCGACCGGATCGATCTGGCCACAGCCGCCCACCGCTTCGATGTCGTCCATGACCACTGTGGCTTCACCGGCGTGGCCATGGCAGGACGCATCGAGACGCCGCTCGTCCACACGCTGCACGGGCCGCTGACCCCCGCGACCGCGGCCTTCTACGCCCGTCACGGGCGCAAGGTGACGCTCGTCGGGATCAGCCGGGCGCAGCTCGCATCCGCGCCCGAGCTCGGGGTGATCAGATCGATTCCGAACCCGATCGATCTGCGTGCGTGGCCGCTGCAGGAGCGGAAGGGCGACTATCTGCTCTGGGTCGGGCGCATGACCCCGGAGAAGGGACCGCACCGCGCAATCGCCGCGGCCCGCGCCGTCGATGTCCCGCTGGTGCTCGCGGGGGTCATCCAGCCCGGCCAGCAGGCGTTCTTCGACCGGGAGGTCGCCCCCCATATCGACGGGACCCGCGTGAGCTTCGTGGGTGAGGTCAGCGGTTCGGTCAAGCGATCGCTGTTCGCGAGTGCCCGCGGCCTGCTGATGCCGATCCGCTGGGAGGAACCGTTCGGGATGGTGATGGTGGAGGCGCTCGCCTGCGGTACTCCGGTGATCGCCTTTGCGCAGGGAGCGGCCCGCGAGCTGGTGATCGATGGGAAGACCGGATTCCTCGTCGACGACGAGCGGGGGATGTCCGATGCGATCGGCCACCTGCCCCGGATCGAAGCGGCAGACTGCCGTGACTGGGTGGGGCGGCATTGTGACGCCGAGGCGGTGACCGACGCCTACGAGCGCACCTATCGGTCCGTGATGCGTCCGCGGGCGAGGGAGCACGCGGGTGTCTGAGCGGACGCTGAGCGTCCTGGACGGAAGCACGTTCGTGGTCGGCGATCGCCTGGGCGATGTCCGCGCCGATGAGGGGCGCGAGCACGGCTTCTTCTCCGAGGACACGCGCTTCATCTCGCGCTGGCGCCTGCGCGTCGGCCAGGTGCCCCTGGAGGTGCTCGGTCTCCATCAGAGCGCGCACTTCGAGGCCCGGTTCTTCCTCACCCCGGGGGTCGGGCCCGACGACCAGGCGCCATGCTCGATCGTGCGACACCGTCTCGTCGACCACGTGTGGATGGAGGAGGTCACCCTCACCAACCACCTCCACGAGGCCGGCCGGTTCCGCGTCGTGTTGGAGGTCGGGGCCGACTTCGCCGACCTGTTCGAGGTCAAGGACGGCGCCGTGGCCGAGCGCGCGGTCAGCTTCGGCGAGGACGGGGGGAGCCTGTGTCTCGCCTACGAGCGGGGGGCATTCCGGCGCTCGGTCACGATCGCCTCAAGCGCCCCGGCGACGATCACCCGCGCCGGCTTCGCCTACGAGCTGGAGCTCGGGCCGGGCGAGCAGTGGTCGAGCGGTTTCACGATCTCGCCCTTCGCCGCCCAGCCGGGCGTGCGCTTTGCGCGGCGCGCCGCCCGCGGTGCACTGGAGGATGTGCGGGCGAGACGAGCCACCGAACTCGACACGTGGCTCGACCGGGCCCCGGTCGTGCACGCCGAGGACCCGGCGCTCGTGCGCACCTACCGGGCGAGCCTCGGCGATCTCGGCGCGCTCCGGATCCATCCGGAGCTCACGGAGGGCGCGACGCTGCCCGCGGCCGGGCTGCCGTGGTTCATGGCGCTCTTCGGACGGGACAGCCTGATCACGAGCTACCAGGCGCTCCCCTTCCTCCCCGAGCTGGCCGCGACGACCCTCCGTGTGCTGGCCGCCCATCAGGCGAGCCAGCGAGATGACTTCCACGAGCAGGAGCCGGGGAAGATCCTGCACGAGCTGCGCTTCGGCGAGCTCACCGCGCGGGGTGAACGCCCCCATTCCCCGTATTACGGAACCGCCGACGCGACGCCTCTGTTCCTGATCCTCCTGGACGAATACCACCGGTGGACCGGTGACGATCAGCTGGTGCGTGCCCTGGAGGGACATGCCCGGGCCGCGCTCGCCTGGATCGAGGACAGCGGCGATCCCGACGGGGACGGGTATCTGGAGTATGAATGCCGCAATCCCACCACCGGCCTGGTCAACCAGTGCTGGAAGGACAGCTGGGACGCGATCCAGTTCGCCGACGGCAGCCTTGCCCGGGGACCGATCGCGACCTGCGAGATCCAGGGCTACAGCTACGACGCCCAGCGGCGCTCCGCGCGCCTGGCGCGCGAGGTGTGGAGCGACCGGCGGCTCAGCGAGCACCTCGAGCGGCGTGCCCGCGAGCTCCGGACCCGCTTCCGACGTGACTTCTGGATCCCCGAGCGCGGCTGCCACGCCCTCGCCCTTGATGGCGAGAAACGGCAGGTCGACAGCCTGACCTCCAATATCGGGCACCTTCTCTGGTCCGGGATCCTCGACGACGGCGAGGCGGCCACCACCGCCGAGCGCCTGCTCGACGAGCGCCTCTATTCCGGGTGGGGCGTGCGCACCCTCGCCACCACCGAGGCCGGCTACAACCCCCTCGGCTACCACACCGGGACCGTCTGGCCGCACGAGAACTCGCTGATCGCCGCCGGCCTGGCCCGCTATGGCCACGACCAGGCGGCCCGCACGATCGCCTCGGCGATCCTCGCCGCCGCGCCCGCCTTCGAGCATCGTCTCCCGGAGGTGTTCGCGGGCTTCCCGATCGCGTCGACCACCGTTCCGGTGGCGTTTCCCACGGCATCACGCCCGCAGGCGTGGGCGGCCGGCGCCCCGCTGCTGCTGCTGAGCACCGTGCTCGGCCTGGGACCCGAGGACGCCGAGGCCGAGGCCGAGCTCCCCGCGCCGACCGGGCACATCGCGATCCGCCGGTCTCCCGCCCGGCGGCCACCACCGCTACCGACAGGGGCTGAGACATGAACGATGCCGAAATCGCCGCGCTGGTCGTGAGACTGTCCCGGCCCCACCCCTCCGGGGGGACGGTCATCGAGCGCGCCGCCATTCTGGCCGCGGGCGCCGACTACCCGGCGATCGTGAACTGGATCACCGTCCACTCCGGGACCCCTGAGGCCGCCGCCGTGACGGGCCGCTCCCGCGGGCTTCACGGCTCGCGCATCAACGGCGGCACCCGTCCCTCCTCGCAACCGGTGCGCTTCGTGCTGCCCGCGGGCGTCCTCGGCTGAGCGCCGGAGCGGTCGGGCCCGCTCGCGCACTGGCTCCCCCGTCCCGCGGCTGGTACGGTGTCGCGTCTCGAAACCGAGGAGGAGGGGAGGCGCATGTCGGTGACGGAGACGGCTGAGCGCAGGGGTATGGAGCTGACCACGGGCACGCTCGTCGCGGCGTGCCTGGCGGCGTGCGTCGGCCAGATCGGGTTCGCCACGCCCGCCGTGCTGAACGGCCTGTTCCAGCAGGATCTCGGAACGACGGCCTCGCAGCTCAACTGGATCTCGGCGGCGATCGTCATTCCGCTGACGCTGTTCGAGCTGACGTTCGGCGTGATCGGCGACATGTTCGGGCGCAAGCGGCTTCTCATCGGCGGCGCGTCACTGATGGTGATCGGGGAGTTGATCGGTGCCGTGGCCACGCCCAGCGCGAGCACCCACAACGCCGTCGTGGTGCTGTGGATCGGCATGGCGGTCGCCGGCATCGGGGGAGCTGCGCTGTTCCCGACCTCCCTGGCGATGATCGCGGCCAAGACCAAGACGGCGAAGGCCCGCGGCCGGCTCATTCCCATCTACGCGGCGGCCCTGTCGTCGGGCGGGTTCCTCGCTCCCGTCCTCGCCGGCCTGTTGACGAAACTGTCCTGGGGTTCGGACCCACTCGCGAGCTGGCGCTGGGCGCTGCTGGGGGTCATGGCGACCGCGGTGCTGACGGTCGTGGTGTCGTTCGCGGCCACCGATTCCCGATCGCCGGAGGGCCGAACGCTCGACTGGCCGGGCCAGATCACCTTCGCGATCGGCCTGTTCGCGCTGCTCTTCGCGGTCGTTCAGGCGTCGTCGTTCGGCTGGACGGGCACGCAGAGCGTGATCGGCTACATCGTGTGCGCCGTGTTCATGGCCTGGTTCGTGCGCCTCGAGCTGCGCACGCGCGAGCCGCTGCTGAGGTTGAAGCTGTTCGCCAGTCGCAACTTCACCCTCAACTCGTTCGTCACCGTGATCGGCATGTTCGCGTTCCTCGGGTGCGCGGCGGCCACCAGCATCCGGTTGACCGC
>DAIQND010000195.1:0-4727 GCA_036788555.1 Solirubrobacteraceae bacterium
ACTTGAACTGCTTCCCCTCGCCCAACCGAAGCGCTCGGTTCAGAAACGACATGGGGTAAGCGTAGCGCGAGGGTGGCCCTGCAACCCGCCCTCAGAGCCGCCCTCGCGCCGGGGTTTTCGACCGTTTTCGGACGCCTCAGGCGGCGTGCGGGACCGACGCGTCCTCAAGGGTGGCCGAGCGTGACTCCCGCCGCTTGCGTCGCCGGACGCGGTGGCGCTTGACCTGGCGGGCGAGTTCATCGGAGCACAGGTTGATCGAGTGCTTGAGCTCGGGTGAGGCGTCGTGGGCGCGCAGCGTGACGCCCTTGAGGTGAAGGGTCGCCTCGGCCACGTAGCAGTCGGGATTGGCCGGATTGCGCTCGACGTAGAGCTCGACCTCCAGCTCGGCGAGATCGGAGACCTGCCGTGAGACCGTGCGAAATCGCTTCTCCACGTGGGCCCGGATGTCGTCGGAGACGGACAGGTTGCGGCCCTTGACATCGATTCGCATCGACTACCTCCTGCGGGAGCGTGGCTGTACCCCTCCGGAGCGTATTCGCCGCACCGGCGTTTGTCGACCAAACGTGGGAGGTTGCGAACCGCAGGCGAGTCAGAGCAACCTCCGTCACAATGTCTGGTCGTGCTGGTGTTCTCCCTCGTGTCGCTCGGCTCCACAGGTCCCTCGGTCTCGCCGCCGCTCACCTGGGGCTTCGAGCCGAGCGTGGTCATCGGCGTCGTCGTGCTCTCGGTGCTCTACGGTCTGGCCTGGCGGCGGGCCCGAGCGAGCGGGTCCTCCCACGCTCCCGGCTACGGACGGCTGAGTCTGTTCGCGGTCTCGATGGTGCTCGTCGTTCTGGGACTGCTTTCCCCGATCGACTCGCTCGCCGACGACCTGCTCGTCATGCACATGGTCCAGCACATGATCCTGCTCGACCTCGTGCCGATCACGCTCATCCTCAGCTTCAACAAGGTCCTGTTGCGCCCGGTGACCCGCCGGATCCAGGGGCTCGAGCGCCGCGCCGGGTTCTTCGGGAGCCCCGTCTTCGGCGTCGTCGCCTACGTCGTCGGGGTCTACGCCTGGCACATCCCGGCGGCCTACGACCTCGCGCTGCGTCACAGCGGGATCCACGCCCTGGAGCACCTCACCTTCTCCGTCGTCGGCACGATCTACTGGTGGCACGTGCTCTCCCCGATCCGCGCGCGGCGGCGGCTCACCGGCCTCGGGCCGCTCGCGTACATGGTCACGACCAAGCTGTTCATCGGCGCGCTCGGCATCGCGCTCGCCTTCCTCCCCCATGTCATCTACCCCTTCTACGCCCACAAGCCGCACTACTGGGGCCTCACGCCGGTTGCGGATCAGAGCATGGCCGGCCTTGTGATGGCGCTCGAGCAGTCGCTCGTGATGGGTATCGCCTTCGTCTACCTCATCTACAAGTTCTTCGACGAGGCGGCCGCCGATCAGCGGCGGCGCGAGCGCCTCGAGGATCTCACCGCCGCCGGGGGGTGAGGGACCGGGTCGCCAGGGGGTGGAAACCGGGTCGCCGGACGCTCTTAAGAGTGGATGTCCGGAAACCACCCGCTCTGGGGGAAGATCGCACGAATCGCCGATCGGCAGCTCGGCCACGTGACGCGCGTGCAGCTGATCGCGCTCGGCTGCAGCTCCCGGTGGATCGAGACCCAGCTCGCGCTCGGCCTGCTCATCCGGGTGCACACGGGCGTCTACGCGGTCGGTCATGTCCCTCGCCACGCGCACTGCCGCGCGATGGCCGCCGTGCTCGCCTGCGGCGAGGACGCGGTGGCGAGCGGCTGGTCCGCAGCAGCGTTCTGGGACGCCGCGGAGTGGCCGGCGGTCTGCGAGGTCACCTCGCCGCATCATCGCCGGCGACCGGGCATCCTCACCCACCGCTCCCGCACCCTTCAGCGCGGCGACGTGCGCCGGCGACACGGGGTACCGGTGACCTCGCCGGCGCGCACCGTCCTTGATCTGCAGTCGCAGCTCTCGGACGCCCGCCTCGCCAGACTGGTCAACGACCTGCGCGCCGCAGGCCATCTCGGTCCCACCGCCTTCGGCGACCTCTGCCGCCGCTCGCGCCGGGTGAACCGGCTGCTCGGTGATGAGGGCCGGTCGATGACCCGCTCGGAGCTGGAGGACCTGTTCCGGGGCTTCGTGAAGCGCCACCGTCTCCCCATGCCGGAGCTCAACGTGCGCCTGCGCATCGGCGGGCGGGTGCGCGAGGTCGACGCGCTCTACCGGCAGGCGAGGCTCATCCTCGAGCTCGACTCGTGGAGATACCACGGCAACCGCACGAGCTTCGAGCGCGACCGCGCGAAGGACGCGCTCGCGCTCGCCGAGGGCTTTCGGACCGTGCGCTCGACCCACCGGCGCCTCTCGCTCGAGGGGACGGAGGAGGCGGCGATGATCCGCGCCATCCTCCGCGTCGCCGATTGATCGTCGAGGGTGGTGTCTCGATACTCCCCCGGGCAGGGGGAAAATCGAGATCGCCCCCCACGGGCACCCGCGCCCGCGGAAACGCGCCCCGCACCCGGGCGGGCCCACCCGCGCAACGCGCCTCCCCCAACAAGAAGCGCCGCCCCGGCGAACCGGGGCGGCGCAAATACTCCGATCAGACCAGAGGGTCGGGGATCAGCCGCAGGCGGCCATGCCCTTGATGGTCTTCGTCTCGTGCTGACCGCTCGGGGTCTTCGCCGAGAACGTGTAGCTGAAGTGGCGCTTGCCCTTGCAGCCGATCGAGGTGATGTCGTGCACGCCCTTGGCGTTGGTCGACGAGTGCCACTTGAGGAACTCGCTGGAGACCGCGACGAAGTACGGACCCTTGCCGGGGTTCGTGACGTCGGACGGGATCGGGATGTTCACGAGCAGGTTCTTGCCGGCCTGCTTGTAGGTGGCGGTGAAGGCCGGCACGGCGCCGGTCTGGATCGCGCCGCCGAGGCACTGGGCCTTGGGGGTGGTGCGGAAGAAGAACGCCAGCTTGTGCGGACCGGCATTCCAGACGTTGAGCACCGGGTTACAGGCCAGGCCGCTCGGGGTCCAGTTCGCCTGCGTGCCGAGCTGCGCCTTGATCGAGCCCGAGGCCACGAGCGCGCCCTTCGCGCAGACCTTGTCGTACTTGGCGCTCTTGTTGATCTGGGCGGCGGTGCACTTCTTGAAGCCGGCGGCGTTCACCTTGACGCCGCTGATCTCGGTCTTCACATGGGTGAGGATGCCGGTGAGTGAGCCGGGCTGGGCGGACTTGATCTTGAAGTGCTGGGTGAAGTTCAGCGGCGCGGGCCTCGCCATCGAGCCCGGCTTGCCGTGGAAGCCGTAGCCCCCGGCGTACGTGTCGATCGCAGCAAGCGCCGAACTGGCGGCGATGAGCATCGCCAGAGCGGTGACGATGCCGATGGTCAGGCGTTTCAAATCAACTCCTCCTTGTGGGATGTGGTACGCCAGCGTACTGGTCCGCCATCCTACCCACCGCTCCCCCGGCGCGAAACCCCGCTGGGCAGGGCGCTGAGCGTCGGGAACGCGGTGCCCTGCCCGGTCGTGGTCCTTCCGAGCGGGGCCTGCCCCGTGCAGGCAGGACCCGATGGATCGGCGGTGATGTAGAAGTCCTGCACGAGGCTTTCGATGGTTAACACCGTGCCTCCCACCGAAGTTGTGCTCGCGCCCAGCGAGGGCGAGAGCGGAGGCAGCGGGTTGTGCGTGCACAGGTACGTACCGAACACCGGCAGGCCGGAGAGCAGCTTCATGTAGCCGCCCGGGGCCAGGTATGGGTTGGTGCGGTTGGTCTCCGGCCGCGCGGCGTAGGGCATGAGCACCTCCGGGTTGATCGGGGAGGCGACGCGCAGATAGTGCAGGCCCGTCTGCGTGGCCTGGGTGCTGGCGGCGCTGTTGGCGAAGAAGCCCGCCAGGTCACGCCGGTAGGCGTCCAGGTAGTTGACGACCGGGACGACGTTGCCGAGGTAGGGCGTGAGCGCCGAGAGGAACGGCACGCTGCGGGTGAGGAACTTCCGCACCGCCGGCAGGCCGCTCCGGGAGGCCGTCGTCAGCGGCCCCACGTCGGTGAGCAGGCTGCGCAGGCGCGGGGCGAGCGCCTCCAGCGAGACGAGAGCGGGCGTGAGCTGCCGCGCGGCCGGATGCAGCTCGTCGACGAGTCCCTTTGTCGACCCCGCGAAGCTGGAGACGCGGCCGATCGTGGTGTGCGCCTGGCGCAGGAAGCCCGGGAAGGCGCGAATCGTCTGCGCGAGCGAGTGGTCGCGCGCGGCCGTCGCGGCGAACAGGGCATTCGAATGCCGCACGAACCCCTGCACCTGAGCGGGCGAGCGGGCGAGCGAGGAGAACACCTGGGCGCCGTCGCCGAGCAGCGTGCGGGTCGCCAGGCCCTGCCGCTGCAGCACGGCCAGCACCCGCCCGACGTTCGTGGCGAACGGGTACAGCGACGCGAACGCCTGGTTGAAGGCCTGACCGCGACCGGTGAGCGCGACCCCGCCCTGCTGCATCCAGGTCTCGAACGCCCGCCGTGTCTTCGGGTCGAACGCGTTCAGGATCTGGTCGAGCTGGACGGTGTTCTGCACCTGACGCTGGGGCAACGCCGCGCCGTCGCGGAGCATCGGGCTCCTCGGATCCCCCGCGGAGAGCTCCACGTAGGTTTCGCCGAGCAGTGTCTTCTCACGCAGGATCGCCCGCGTGTCAGCCGGCCGCGGCTCGTAGCGGTGGTCGATCTCGAGCACGGCTCGTTCCAGGCCCG
>DAIQND010000196.1:0-4726 GCA_036788555.1 Solirubrobacteraceae bacterium
ATCGTGGTGATCCTCGACCTGGTGCCACCGAGTGGGGTGCTGACGCTCGCCGCCTCAGGGCTGATCGGGATCGGCGTCGGGTCCTCGGTGGCGCCGGCGCTGTTCATCGCCGGCTGGTCGCTGGCCTCCAAACAGGTGCAGCGCGTGTTCGCGCTGGTTGAGCTTGCTGCGCGCGCTGGCGGCGTTCATGATCGCGCCGATCCTGCTGCACTTCGCCCAGACCGTGGGGACGAGCCCTGAGGCGGGAACCACGAGCGCCCTGTGGATCTGCTTCGGGCTCTCGATCGGAGGCGGCGCGGTCGCCCTCTATCTGTACGTGCTCGGCCGGGTCCGGCTGCGTGCGCCGGACCTCGAAACCTGGCTGCAGGGCGAGGAGGGTGCCTGGGGGTCGCCGCCCCTGCTGGCGGGAATCCGCCACGACTCCACTGATGAGCTGCTGGCGCCGCGGGACGCGCGCGGTGCCTACCGGCCGCGCCCGGCCGCCTGAGGCTGCGGCTGCACCGCCTCGAGCGGTGTCGGCAGCGGCGCCGACACCAGCAGCTCCTCGGCCTGCGGCTGCTCGACGTGGTAGTACTTGCCCCCGCGCAGCCACGAGGCTACGGCCGCAAGCGCGCAGCACCCGGCGGCGAAGTAGAACGCCTCGTGGATCCCGGCGGCGAACGGATGCGAGACCAGCGTCGGGAAGAAGCGGTGGCCGGTGAGGTAGACCACCGTGTGGTGGGGGAGGGTGTGCAGCGCCGGTCCGAGCAGCGTGCCCATCGGGTTGTAGCCGAGGAACGAGGCGAACAGGCTGCCGACCGGCGGCAGGTGGGAGATCCTCAGCGCGTCGGCGTGCGCGACGCCGTTGGCCGACAGGCCGTGGTAGAGGACGCCCGGAAGGGTCGAGGAGAGGCCGACGATCACGAGCGTGAAGAACACGCCGATCGAGAGGACCATCGCCGAGTTCTGGAAGGTCGCCGACATCCCGGCGCCGGCGCCACGCTGGTCGGGCGGAAGGCTGTTCATGATGCCGGTCTGGTTGGGGGCGGCAAACAGCCCCATGGCCGTGCCGTTGAGGAGGATCACCAGCGCGAAGGCCCAATAGGGGAAGCTGACCGGCAGCGAGATCAACAGTAGGAAGCTGATCGCCGCCAGCACCATCCCGCCCGTGGTGAATGGCTTGGCCCCGTAATGGTCGGCCAGCCGGCCCGCGAACGGCCCCGCGATTAGAAACCCGACCGACAGCGGGAGCATGTAGATACCCGCCCACAGCGGAGTCTGCGAGAAGCTGTAGCCGTGCTCTGGCAGCCAGATGCCCTGCAGCCAGAGGATCAGCATGAACATCAGTCCGCCGCGGGCCAGCGCCGAGAACAGCGCCGCGACGGCCCCGGCGCTGAACGCCCGCAGGCGGAACAGCTCGAGGTGGAACATCGGCGAGCGGACCCGGCGCTCGAGCGCCACGAACAGCGCCAGCAGCACCACGCCGGTGCCCAGCTCGATGAGCACCTTCGGGCTCGTCCAGCCCATCGTGTGGTGGCCGTAGGGAAGGATCCCGTAGGTGATCCCCACCAGCGCCACGATCAGGCCGGCCCCGAAGGTGAGGTTGCCGATCCAGTCGATCCGGGCCGGGGAGCGCGTGCCGCGATCCTCGAGCTTCAGGTAGGCCCAGATCGTCCCGAACACGCCGAACGGGACCGAGACCAGGAACACCAGCCTCCAGGCCACCGGCGCGAGCACGCCGCCGAGCACCAGGCCGATGAACGATCCGGCGATCGCCGCCACCATGTTGATGCCGAGCGCCAGCCCCCGCTCCTCGGCCGGAAACGCATCGGTCAGGATCGCCGAGGAGTTGGCCATCAGGAATGCGGCGCCGACCCCCTGCACGATGCGCATCGCGATCATCCACGTCGCGCCGCTGGCGCCGCGCAACCAGGTCGCCGACAGCAGGATCGACCCGACCGTGAACACGGCGAAGCCGAGGTTGTACATGCGGACCCGGCCGAACATGTCGCCGATCCGTCCCAGGCTGACCACCAGCACCGCCATCACGACGAGGAACCCCAGCATGATCCACAGCAGGTAGCTGGTGTTGCCCGGCACGAGCGGGTTCAGGTTGATGCCCCGGAAGATCGCCGGCAGGGCGATGATCACGATCGACTGGTTGATCGTCGCCATCAGGATCCCCAGCGTGGTGTTCGACAGCGCAATCCACTTGTACGGAATGTGCCGCCCAGCCTGTGTCTCGGTCGTCATCGCTCCTTGTCGTTCAGTCGTTCGAGTACGCCGTCGAGGATTTCGAAGGCGCTGGCCAGCGTCTGCAGCTCTTCATCGGACAGCGTCGCCATCTCTTCGTGCACCAGCGCGCGGTACTCCGCCCGCAAAAGCGCCAGGGCTCCTCGTCCCTGCTCGGTCAGCCTGACCAGCACCACCCGGCGATCGGCCGGGTCGGGGCCTCGCTCGGCCCACCCGCGCTCCTCGAGCCGGTTGACCAGCAGCGTGATCGCCGGCTGCGTGACGCGTTCGCGCGCGGCCAGGGCGCTTATCCGCCAGGGGCCACCCTCGAGCGCGGTCAGGACGCTCGCCTCGGTACGGGATACCGGAATGCTCGTGCGGGTCAGGAACAGGCGGCTGAGCGCGGCCGCGCGCTGTGGCAGCGCGACCGCGATCTCGTCCAGCCGTCTGCCGCGGCGCTTGGTGAGAGAAGACGTCGCCATAGGCGACTTATATTAGCTGCTAATGCTTTGTCGTAGCCCCGCCGGGCCGGCACGATGCATAACCCGGAGCCCACGCGCGCATAACCCCACATATGAACCCGGCCAAGCAGCTCCCGCACAACTACAAGTGGATCGTCCTGTCAAACACGACGATCGGGATGCTGCTGGCGACGATCAACTCCTCGATCCTGCTGATCGCCCTGCCCGACATCTTCCGCGGGATCCACATCGATCCGCTGGCGCCCGGCAACACGAACTACCTGCTGTGGATGATCCTCAGCTTCCTGATCGTCACCGCGGTCCTGGTGGTGAGCCTGGGTCGGCTGGGAGACATGGTCGGGCGCGTGCGGACCTACAACCTGGGCTTCGCGGTGTTCACCGTCTTCTCGATCCTCCTGGCCGCGACCCCGATGGCAGGCTCGGGTGGAGCGCTGTGGCTGATCGGGATGCGGGTCGGTCAGGGGGTAGGCGGGGCGATGCTGTTCGCCAACTCGAGCGCGATCATCACCGACGCGTTCCCGGAGAACCAGCGCGGGCTCGCGCTGGGGATCAACGGCGTGGCCGCGATCGCCGGGTCGTTCATGGGCCTCATCCTCGGCGGCCTGCTGGCGCCGATCGACTGGCGGCTCGTGTTCCTGGTCTCGGTCCCGTTCGGGCTGCTCGGGACCGTCCGCGCCTACACCAAGCTGATCGACGTCGGCGAGCGGCGCCACGCCAAGATCGACTGGATCGGCAACCTCACCTTCGCCGTCGGGCTCGTCGCGGTGATGGTCGGGATGACCTACGGAATCCAGCCCTACGGACACCACACGATGGGCTGGACGAGTCCCGCCGTGCTCGGTGAGTTGATCGGCGGCGGGCTCGTGCTGTTGATCTTCGGCGTGATCGAGACCCGTGTCGCTCAGCCGATGTTCAACCTCGAGCTCTTCCGGATCCGGGCCTTCTCGGCCGGCAACCTCGCCACGCTGCTGTCGGCCATCGGCCGCGGCGGCCTGCAGTTCGTGCTGATCATCTGGCTGCAGGGGATCTGGCTCCCCCAGCACGGCTACAGCTTCTCGCAGACCCCGCTGTGGGCCGGGATCTACATGCTCCCGCTGACGGCCGGCTTCCTGATTGCCGGCCCGCTGTCGGGCTTCCTCTCCGACCGCTACGGCGCGCGGCCGTTCGCCACCGGCGGGATGATCCTCGCCGCCGCCTCGTTCGTCCTGCTCGAGCAACTGCCGGTCGACTTCTCCTATCTGCCGTTCGCGCTGCTGCTGGCGCTCAACGGCATCGGTATGGGCCTGTTTGCCTCGCCCAACCGTGCCGGGGTGATGAACAGCCTGCCGCCGCGCCAGCGAGGAGCGGGGGCGGGAATGAACGCCACCTTCCAGAACTCCGCGATGGTGCTGTCGATTTCGCTGTTCTTCTCCTTGCTGATCGTCGGGCTTGCGTCTGGCCTGCCCTCGAGCCTCCAGCACGGCCTCCAGGCCCACGGGCTACCCGCCGCGCAGGCCGGCCGGATCGCCCACCTGCCTCCGGTGGCCAGCCTGTTCGCGGCGTTTCTGGGCTACAACCCGATCAAGCAACTGCTGGGGCCGCTGGCCACCCATCTGCCGGCCGCGCAGCTGCACGCCCTCACCGGGCGCTCGTTCTTCCCTCACCTGATGAGCTCGCCGTTCTCCACCGCGCTGACCTACGCGTTCACGTTCTCGTTCATCGCCTGCCTGATCGCCGCCGCGGCGTCGTGGCTGCGGGGGGGTAAGTACCACTACGTCGAGGAGGCGCCTCCCGGTCAAGCGGCGGCACGGCCCCGGCCGGCGGCTCGCCCCGCGGCGCGCGCAGACATGCCCCAGCCGCGGTAGCTCAGCCGCCGTAGAGGCCGCGGATGATCGCGTACATCTGCGACGCCGTCTGTCCCATCAGCGGACAGCACTGCGGCCCGCCGGGAGCGCTGATCCCGATTTCCAGGTGCGGACCGTCGGAGATGCCCACCCGCCCGCAGCCCACCTCGGCGATCGGCTGCCCGGCTTTCACCTGCGCGCCGACCGGAA
>DAIQND010000197.1:0-914 GCA_036788555.1 Solirubrobacteraceae bacterium
CAGCTCCGGGGACCGCCGACCGTCGTCAGGTGGAGGGCGCAAAGGTCGCCCTGCAGCACAACATCGGCCCGGGCGGCGCCGCCGTCGTCACGCTGTACCGTCCTGCGGCATGAGCGCCGGCTTTGAGGTGACCGAGACCGACCTGGGCCCCACTCCGTTTCTCGACAGCCACAGCGAGGGGATCCGGCGCTTCGCCGAGAGGGTCGCGGGAGCGGCGGTCAGCGAGCGCGAGCGAGTAGCGTGCCTGTTTGCGGCGGTGCGGGACGAGATCCGCTACGACCCCTACTCGCTGTCGCAGGACCCGGCGGACTACCGTGCGAGCGCTGTGCTCGAGGCCGGGACCGCCTACTGCGTGCCCAAGGCGGTCCTGCTCACCGCCGCTGCGCGTGCGGCCGGCATTCCGGCGCGGCTCGGCTTCGCCGACGTGCGCAACCACCTGCAGTCCGAGCGGCTGCTGGCCGCGATGGGCACCGATTTGTTCGTGTACCACGGCTACAGCGTGCTGTTCGTCGACGGGCTTTGGCGCAAGGCCAGCCCGGCCTTCAACCGCGAACTGTGCGCGCGCTTCGGTGTGCCGCCGCTGGAGTTCGACGGCACGGCGGACGCCCTGCTACACGCCTATACGGGCGCCGGTGAGCGCCACATGGAGTACGTCTGCGACCACGGCACGTTCGATGATCTGCCGTTCGGGCGCATCATGAGCGCCTTCGCCGCCACCTACCCCGGGCTGACGAGCACGGCCCCGGATCACCACTGAGCGCGGTCAAGCGCTCGTCGGCTGCTCCTCGCCCTCCCGCTGGTCGAGGCGGACGGTGATCGACTGCACGCGGGCGTCTCGCTCCAAGAACCGATCCATCAGCGGATCGAAGATGCCGCGGGTGTGGAAGAGCAGCCGCCACACCGGCGGGCTGACG
>DAIQND010000197.1:924-1318 GCA_036788555.1 Solirubrobacteraceae bacterium
CCGCGGGTCCCGGCGCTCGATTCCCTTGGCCACGGCCTCGCCGGCCTGCGCGGGCGTCAGCCGCTTGCGCAGCGGCCTGGCCAGCAAGGCCATCAGGTCGTCGGCCAGCGGATCATCGTCGATGGCCTGGTGGACCATCTCGGTGTCGATGAACCCGAAGTAGCAGACGGTGGCGCTGGCCTCGTGCGGTACGAGCTCCACCCGCAGCGCCCGTCCGAGTTGCTCGACCGCCGCCTTGCTCATCGCGTACGGGATCGTCCCCACCCCGTTCATGAACGCGTAGATCGATGCGACGAGGACCACGTGGCCGCGCCGTCGGATGATCTCGGGCAGCGCCGCCTCGACGGTCCGCACCACCCCCAGCGTGTCGACCTCGAGCACTCGGGTGAAGCTC
>DAIQND010000197.1:1328-4696 GCA_036788555.1 Solirubrobacteraceae bacterium
GAGACATCGCCCGGAACGTGGAGCCCCGGGAGGCCACGCCGGCGTTGGCCATCACCACATCCAAGCCGCCCCCCGGGCGCACAAGCCGGTCCTGTCTTCAGCCTCCGCCGGCGCCTTCAGCGGCCGGCGTGTGCAGTGAGTCCGGCGCAGCCCCGCTGGAAGCCGCGCGGAGCTGTCACCGCGGCTCGTACTGGTCTGCGATCGTGTGCTTGCAGCGCTGGAGGCTGGCGGCGATGGTGGGGGTGTCTCCGGTTTCGGTCCATTCGAGCAGCAGCCCCCGAAGGGCGGCGAGGCAGAGGGTGGCGATGCCGGGTAGGTCACCCCGCAGACGCCAGGTGGTGTGATCGTGGTTCTGAAGCTGCCGGGCGATGAGGTGCAGGTAGGCGCTCTTGAGCTGGTGGAGAGCTTCTTCGACGCGGGGGTTTCCGGAGCCGATCAGCGCGAAGTAGGCGCGGGCGAGTTCAGGTGCTGAGGTGATCCCGGACCACATCGTGTCCACGAGGGAGTCGGCGAGCTGCTGGGGGCTGTCGGTGGGGCCGACGGCGGCGTCGATGTAGTCGGCGACTCGCTCGCCGACTGTCTGCACGACGCGGACGAGTAGCGCCTCGCGGGTCCCGTAGTAGTAGAGGATGTTGCGTTTGTCGACGCCGGCCTCCTCGGCGATCCGGCCGAGGCTCGCGCCGCCATACCCGTCGCGGGCCAGGACGGTGGTAGCGGCCTGCAGGACGCGCGCGGCGCTGCGCTGGCCTTTGGCGGTCAGTGGGTTGGCGATGCTCACGGCGCGGGAGCGGTTCGCGGGGCGATGATCGAGATCGTGCCCTGGGCGGCGCACACGATCTGACCATCCACGTAGGCCTCGCCCCGGACGACCGCGCTGCGGTTGGTGAGGGCAAGCACCTGGGCCTGGGCGTCGAGCGGCCCGGGGGTGAGGGGGGCGATGTAGTTGAGCTTGAGCTCGGTCGTCGCGCCCCAGTAGCCGTCCGGGATCAGGGGGTAGATCACCGCGCCGGTGATGTGGTCCATGACCGCGGCCAGCGCGCCACCGTGCACGTTTCCCGACGGTGTCGGCAGTTGCTGGCTGAGGTCGGCCTGACACCAGAGCCGACCAGGCTCGAGGCGTTGCAGGGTGATGCCGAGGTACTGCGGCAGCCCGGGCATCTGGTTGCCGAGCGTGATCATGCGCTCGGCGATTGTGCTGTCGTAGCGCTCTTCGAGCGTCAGCCGAGCCACGCTGCTCCCTTCGTCGTCGACTGGTTGAGGATACCGCACCATTCGGCGCAGTATTTTTCTCCGTACGGAGGAAACAGTGGTAGGGTTCGCTCATGTCAGCCGAGAGAACCCGCTCACTCGAAGAGCTTCGCGTCGCCGATAACGAGCTGTGGAGGAACGGTCCGCCGCATGAGGTGTTCCGCCAGCTCCGCCGCGAATGCCCGGTGCACTGGAGCAGCGGCATCACGCAGACCCCACGGGACTCGGGCTTCTGGTCGGTGACCAAGGCCGCCGACGTGTACGAGGTCAGTCGCGACTGGCAGACCTATTCCTCGGCCTCGAACTTCCTCCTCACCGACGAGGGCGTGCCGCTGGATCTCGTGAAGGGGATGTTCATCGGGATGGACCCGCCGATGCACGACCGCATCAAGAACCTGTTTCAGCGCGCGTTCACGCCGAAGGCGATCGCCCGGCACGAGCCCGCGATCCGGGAGATCACCGAGCGGGTGATGAACGGCCTGGAGGGTCGCGAGCAGTGCGACCTTGTCGTCGATGTCGCGCAGCCGGTGGTGGCGCGGGTGATCGGCAGCTTCATGGGCCTGGATCCCGAGGACGACAAGCCATGGGCGGAGGCGATCAATACGCTGCTCGGGTTCGGCGACCCCGTCATCAACCCGGGCGGGATCGATGAGCTCGTCAACGAGCACATCCCGCCGATGTATGAGAAGTGCATGGCGCTGGTCGCCGCCCGTCGCGCGCAGCCGACCGAGGACATGGTCAGCACGCTGATCTTCGCCGAGATCAACGGCGACAGGTTGACCGACCTGGAGATCTTCGCGGGGTTCGTGCTGCTGATGGCCGCCGGCAACGACTCCACCAAGGCGACCTACTCCAGCGCGATGCGGGCGCTGATGGAGCACCCCGATCAGCGCCAACTGCTGATCGAGGACCTCTCTCTCGTACCCAGCGCGGTAGAGGAGGCACTGCGGATGTTCCCCGCCTTCGCGCACTTCCGCCGCACGGCGACCAGAGACACCGTGCTGGGCGGCTGCCCGATCAAGAAGGGCGACAAGGTCGCGATGTGGTACCCGTCCTCCAACCGCGACGAGGACCGCTACGAGAACCCGGACACCTTCGACGTGACCCGCAACCCTGAGCACCAGGCGTTCGGCGCCGGCGGCCGGCACTTCTGCCTCGGGACGGCGCTGGCTCGCCTGGAGCTGAAGATCCTCGTCGAGGAGACCATCAAGCGCTTCCCGGACATGAGTCTTGCCGGGGAGCCCGCCTGGGTCGTGTCGCAGTTCGCCAGCCAGCTCAAGCATCTTCCCGTCCGGCTGCACGGGTGAGCGCCCCCGGCGCGCCTGACCGCACCCATCACTCGATGTGCATGGGGTGTGGTCCCGCGAACCCCAGCAGCCTCGGCGTGGTCCTGCGCATCGACGGCGACCGGGTCCGAGGACACGTGCGGCTCGACGAGCGACATACCGGCGCTCCGGGGTTCGCGCACGGCGGCGCGCTCGCCGCGGTCATGGACGACCTGCTCGGACACGTCCTCATCCGACTGGATCGCCCTGCGGTGACCGCGACCCTCACCGTCGACTTTCGCGCCCCCGCATTGCTCGGGCGCGAGTTCGAGCTCGAGGCGAGCTGTGAGCGCATTGAGGGTCGCAAGCTGCACCTCCGGGGGGAGATCCGTGACCAGAACACGATCGTCGCCGAAGGACGTGCCATCTTCGTCCAGGTCGATCCCTCCCACTGGAAGGCCTCCGGCGAGCCGCTTCCGTCCAGCTGGCGGGACTGGGGCGCCAACGACCAGCGCTCGCCGGTGGCTGATGGCTGAGCGCCCTCAGCTCGACACGGCGCCGTCGCTGCTGATCACCGGTGGCGGCGGGCTGGCGGACATTGCCGAGTCAGCCCGGCTGGCCGAACAGGCTGGGTTCGCGTCCGCGTGGACGACCGAGTTCTACGACCGCTCAACCACGATCTCACTGGCGGCGATGGCGGCCGCGACCACGACGATCACGCTCGGCAGCGCGATCGCCTACGCCTTCGGGCGCACCCCGCTGGTCTGGGCCGCGGAGGCGCGCGATCTCGACGAGCTCACGGGCCAGCGCCTGATCCTCGGACTCGGGACCGGCACCCGCCGCATGCAGCAGGAC
>DAIQND010000198.1:0-4532 GCA_036788555.1 Solirubrobacteraceae bacterium
CGTACCGTCCGGCGTGCGTAAACCACTGGATGACAGGCCTTTCAAGAGGGAGGTGGAGCCAGCCGGGATCGAACCGGCGACCTCCTGCTTGCAAAGCAGGCGCTCTCCCAACTGAGCTATGGCCCCGCGGTGTCCTGATAGTAAAGGGCCGGCTCAGCCGAGCTGAGGCTGGCTACCGCGTCAGCTCGGCCGGGCGCTGTGACTTGACCGCGGCCGATCACCAGCTCCGCGTGCTCGCCGCAGCCGAGATCGTTAGCAGGTCGTCGATCAGCGCCAGCGCCTGCGCAGGAGCCTCGTCGGCGTGCCCGAGAATCGCGCGGACGGCAGGGGCGGCGATCGCCTCCGGGTCAGACTCGGCGGTCAGCGGCGCTCGGTGCCTTCCTGAGAAGCGAGCCCAAGGGCGGGGCTGGTCATGCCACGCCTCGATCCACGCCAGCAGGCGCTCGGCACGCGCACGCTTGACCGCGCCCGATGCGGGGCTGCCGACGACCTTGGTCGCGTAGGCATACAGATCCTGCCGACGCCGATTATCGATGGAGTCGGTGGTGGGTGAACGCTTCCCCGCCGAGCCGCGATACGCCCTATCTCGTGGCTCCGCTACGTGCCCGCCGTGTCGCCCAACCGTCCCGACGCGGTGACCCGCGCTGCCGGGTCGCCGCCTGGTCCGCGCAGAATCACCGCGAAGCCAACCGCGATGATCGCGCCGATGAGGGGACCCACCACGTACACCCAGTAATTGACCCAGTCGCCGCTCGCGAGCGCCGGCCCAAACGAACGCGCCGGGTTCATCGAGGTTCCGCTGACCGGCGCCGCCCACAACCCCGCGAGCGCGATGTACCCACCGACCCCGAGCGCGCCGACAGAGCCGACGTTTTGTGCCTTGGACGCGGTCCCGAGGATCACGCTGACGAGCCCCGCAGTCAGGGCTACCTCCAGCAGGAGTGCCTGCCAGCTGTGGTAGCCGCGGCCCGGCATCGTCGCCCCCAGATGCTCGACGTCGCCGAAGACCGCGAGCAGGAAGAGGGCCGCCAGGGCGGCGCCGACGAGCTGCGCGATGACGTACCAGGGAACCCGGCGCCAGGGAAAGTCACGCCGCAACGCGAATGCGATCGACACCACGGGATTCAGATGGGCGCCGGAAACCGCTCCCATGAACAAGATCACCGCCATCACCGTCAGCCCGGGGGCGACCACCGCCGCCGACAGGCTGATCTGCCCGCGGGCGTGAAGGAGGCCGCCTCCTGCCGCCGCGAGCACGAGGAGAAACGTTCCCAGTGCCTCCGCGAACAGCCTCCGATAGGCGAAGCGGGGGTTCTCGAACTCCTCTCGCGAGCCGAACTCAAGCGCAAGCCGGTGCTTGACCCGCTGCTGATCACGCTCAGCAAGGACTATCGGCTCGTGGCTGGCCATCTCCCCCGGGAAGTATCGCTCGTGCCGTGCGACGGCCTCAATGGTCCGTGGAGGGTCAGCGGCGAGCTCCGGGAGCACGTCGCGGCTTCCCGCAAGCGGGTCGCCGCCCTCGGCCGAGGCGAGTCCAGAGCCGGCTTCGGCGACCCCGTCCGGGACTCGCCAGATACTCGCGCTCGGTCGATCTGCTGGCGCACGGCGGCCCCAACTATCGCCCGGTCGACCACCTGCTGCCGCTCAGGACCGCGCCCGACAACCGACGCTTTCGCGCCAATCACGACCATCACCACACGCGTGTTTGGCGCCCAGCTGTCGAAAATCGACACGGACCCGCGGATCATCTACGCCCGCCGGCGCGGTTGGCGCGAAACCGTCGGTTCCTCCCCAGCGCTGATCCCGCAGCCGAGCGCGCGCCGGACCTAACCGTCGAGGTCGAAGTCGCGCGGCGGGCGCTGCTCGAACCACAGGCGGTCGTGGTCGGGCGTGTCCTGGAGGAACTCCGGCGTTTCCTCGAGCATGTCGTCGGCCTGGCCCGGCGCCTGTGGATCGTGGCGCTCACCCGGCTCCTCATCCTCCACGTCGTGCTCAAGCGTCTCTTGGTCGAGGTGGTCGTCCTCATATATCGGCCGGCGGCCGGCGGCGGGCCCGGCGGGTGCCGGCGGCACCGGTGGCGCGGGAGCCGCGATATCGGGCTCCACCCCGATGCCACCCTTTACCGCGCCCGCCTCCGGGACCTCCCACTCCTCGTCCTCGTAGAGCTCTTCGTCTCGGTCCAGCGTGGCGCCATGGTTGGGGAACTCGGAGGCTTGACCGGGCTGCGTCCACCGGGGAGCCGGCTCCTGGTCCGGATATCCCAGCTCCTCCTCGCGGTAGGCCGCTGCGGACTCGAGCTCGTCCTCCAGCGCTAGGTCCTCCGGCTCCTGCCCGGTGCGGCGAACCGGCCCGAGTGCCTCGCGCTCGAGGCGCTCGATCTCGCCGGGGTCAGTGCCCCTGCGGCGCTTGAGCTCCAGGTGCTCGCGGATGGCGTCGTCGAGTATGCCCATCGCCTTAAGGCTACTCCGCGCTGAGCACATTCGCGGGCTCGAGACCGACCCGCACGGTGCGGTTCTTGCCCCGACGCTTGGCCTGGTAGAGAGCCGCGTCAGCCTCCGCGATCAGAGCGTCCTTATTGTGGTCATCGAGCGCGGCGACGCCCAGACTGGCGGTGACCCGGACGACGCCGGGGCTGCCCATGCGCGGGATCTGGAGCGCCTCAACCGCCGTCCTGATGCGCTCGGCGATCGTATACGCGCCGCCGAGGTCGGTGTGGGGAAGGATGACTGCCAGCTCCTCGCCGCCGTAGCGCGCTGGATAGTCGGTTTCGCGCGATCCCTCGGCAACGACGCGGGCAACGCGCTGGAGGACCACGTCTCCCTGTTGATGTCCGTAGGTGTCATTGACCGACTTGAAGTTGTCGATGTCCAGCATGATCAGCGACACGGGGTGGTGGTAGCGACGCGCCTGCTCGATCTCGGCGTCGAGCAGCTCCTGAAAGCGGCGGTGGTTGGTCAGACCAGTCAGCTCGTCGGTAACTGCCTGGCGGGTCACCTGGACGTGGAGGTCGACGTTCTCCAGCGCGAGCGTCGCCTGAGCGGCAAGGGAAAGCAGCAGATCTCGGTCGGCACTCGAGAACGGTTCGTGGTCGCGGACGACCGTGATCACGCCGTGCACCCGCCCACCCTTCTCGACTGGACCCATCGGCACGGCGAGTGCGTATCGGTCGTGGTCGGCGCCCTCCCCGGCTTCTCCGGTCTCAAGCGCGACCCGCTCGGCGATCAATATCGCGTCACGGCTCCCGTCAAGCGAGCCATCCCGGAGCCTTTCCTCCAGCGCTCCGTTGGCACTCGGCCGAGCGGTGATCCGGCCGCCCTTGGCCTTGACCGCATCGATCGCGGTCTTGAGCGCCAGCTCCAGCAACGCCGGCCGGTCGAGGTTGGCGGCGAACGTCTGACCGATGCGTCGGATCGCCTCGCGAAGCCGAGCCCGCTCCTGGGAGAGCTCATCGAGCCGTTGCGCGAGCTGGGCCGACATGTTGTTGAACTCCTCACCCAGAGCAGCAAACTCATCGCGCCCCTCAATTCGAATCGGGGAGGAGAAATCGCCGCCGCCGAGGCGGCGCGCCGCCTGGAGAAACCGGCTGACCTGCCCCTGCAGACCCCGCGACGCCCATACGGAGAACGCCAGCGCGAGGAGCAGGAAGCCGGCGATCAGCGCCCCAGCCAATAGCCGGCTGCCGGTGACCGAGCCGCTGGCGGCTGACACGCTGCCCAATGCGGTCACCTCGACAGCCGCGCCGCCGAACCCAGGAAGGGTTTGGCTGAGCGCGCGGTAGCTGGCGCCGTCGATCGTCACCGAGCCGTGAGTCGGAACCGCGGCAGCGGCGAGGTTCGGCGCGCTGGCGCCGAGCGCTGCTCCACCCTGGCGCACCACCAGCGCGACGCCCGGCACCGCCAGCTCGTGCGCGTAGTCTGGCGCCGTGAGTTCGGAGGCGGTTACCGCCACCGCCCGTCCGCGCACGGTCGCCGATCCCGGCGCTACAGCGGTGCGATCCCCCACGTCCACGGTCTGATGACCGACGGTGGCTGTGACCCGCGCCAAGCCGGCCTGCGCGGCAAGACCAGCGACGATCGACCGCAGTCGCCCGTTCGACATCGAGCCGGTCCTCGCCTCGGAGCTCAGCTCGCGCGCGATCGACCGTGCGTCGGCTCCCGCCGCCGCGCTTTCGCTGCGGTACAGGCTGACTGCTGCGCTCAGCACACCATTGACCCGAGCGTCAGTCTTTGCCTGCTGGCTCTCGTTGATCAGCCGAAAAACCAGGAAGCCGACGGCGATCATCGGGATGACGACGATCAGAACAAAGAACCTGGTCAGCCGGGCGCGAAAGCTCATGCGGTGCCGTATCTACCCAGGCTATCGGCAAAAGCCCCGCAAACCCGCAGGATCAGCGGTATTTCCTAGGCATTCGGGCGCCTAGCCTGAACACCCCCGTCCTCCACTAGAATCCGATCACCGGCGCGGCTCGCCGCCGCCTCGGGGCTATAGCTCAGTTGGGAGAGCGCCTGGATCGCACCCAGGAGGTCGCCGGT
>DAIQND010000199.1:0-4523 GCA_036788555.1 Solirubrobacteraceae bacterium
GTGCTGGACCGAATCGCACGGGAGACCGCCCGCCGACTACCCGGCGGGGAGTCAACCGATCACCAGCTCGAATCGGGAGTCATCAACCTGGATGCGCTGATCAGAATTCTGAGCAGCCGGTTCGCGGCGATCCTCCTCGCCGGGTGGACGGTGAGAGGCTCCGGGCGCCGCAACGGGATCCGGCTCAACGTGCCGGACTCCCGCTCGGAGGAGGATTTTCGGATCGACTTCGGATGGATCATCACCCACGACGCGCCCGCCGCCGCACGCCTGCTCGAGGTGACTCGCTCGGCGCTGCAGTCCCTACAACACGCAGTCAGCACTCACACCAACCGGCCGTGGCCCGAGGAATCGGGCATGGTCCCGGGCCGGCAACCCGAGGCGAACGCCGAGATCGGGGGTGATGACGCCAACCCAGCCCTGCGGCTGTGGTACGGAGACGCCACGTCGAGCGCCCTCGAGGTGCTCAGCAGGCCACCCCTGCTCAACCAGGTCATCAGTCGCTCAAGCTGATCCGCGCAATCAGACGTCACGGCAGCGGAGGAAACACCCGCCGAAACGGCGATCGATCCGCGGCTCGGACGCCTGCTTTTGTTTCGCGCCACCTGCGACCTCGAGACTCGCGATGCGAGGACCCCGCCTGGCTCAGGGGGCTCCGGGCGCGGACTGCCGCCGCGCGGCGGCGGTTCTAGCCAGCATCAACGACGCAGAAGCGGTTACCTTCGGGGTCGGCGAGGATCACGTAGTCAGCGTCCGTCGGACGGTGAGGCTCAACGGGCCGGGTCGCCCCCAGACGGAGCAGACGCTCTACATCGCCGGCTTGATCGTCGGAATAGAGATCGAGGTGAATCCGCGGTCCTTCCTGAGGCCGGGAGGGCCTCACGCTCAGCGACAGGTTCGGACCGGCGCCCGCGCGCGGCCTCAAGGACGCCCAATCGTCATCGGGCGGCCCACGCAACTCGTAATCAAGCGCCTCGGTCCAGAACGCGAGCTGCTTCTGAAGGTCATCCACACGCAGGACCACGGAGCCGATGCGCATCAGGTCACAGTAGCGCCGGCGGCTCCAGTCAGCAGGACCGGACGGCCGGTCTGCAGGGCGGGATTCGCGTCACGGGACGGCTCCCTGCGGCGACGCACCGAGGGCCTGGGTGACGCGGCCACCGCCTTCGCACCCGTGGCGCGAGGAGAAGTTCAGGGTGCCCTGCCTCCCTGGGGCCACAGCCCCCACCCGATCTTCACGTTCCCCAACTGCAGCTCGTGCGTCGGCATCCGACCCGCTCGGCGACGGACCGGGCGGGCGGCCTAGCGGCGGCGGGGCGCTGGTGCGCGTCGCGCGGAAGCGGCACATCTGACGCACAGCACTCCGTCGGGGAGCGCGCGCAGGCGGCCGAGTGATATCGGCTCGCCGCAGGCGTCACAGATCCCGTAGCTCCCGTCATCGAGCTTCGCCAGCGCCCGCTCGGTCCGCTCCAGTGTTCGCTCCAGCGAGTCCCCGACGCCGATGTCGGTGAGCCGACGCACCGCCTCGGTGGTCCCATCGCCGATTCGTTTGCCGAAGCCCTGGGCGCTGCCGCGCTCAGGCCGCGTGGCCAGCGCTGCCAAACGCTCTCGAGTCTGCTCGCGGAGCTTCTCAAGCCCAGCGCGGACCGCGTCCAGGTCTTCATCGCTGTGATGCGCCACACGCACGGTGTACCCCGGCCAGGCGCGATCCAGGCGTCGCCCGGGCGCTCCGGTCGGGCGCCCCGATCCTCGACGGGCATTCGCCCACGCCCGCGAGGTCCCACCTGACCGGACACTTCCCTTGATCGCCCCGTCGGGAGAGCGCGTCCAACCTCCGCTGGAGCGCGTCAATCGCCACCCGGGACCGGGTCGTCCGCCACGCCTGGAGACCGAGTTCGGTCGCGGGGTCATCCTCCGGCAGGCGACCCGGTAGGGTTGCGCGATCGCTCGGTTGCTTCTCGGCCCCATGCTGCGTTACGTCGATGCGAACTCGGCGACGGTGTGGCTGCAGACCGACAGCGCATGCACGGTCGAGATTCTGGGGAGCCGGACGAAGACATTCGCGGTCTGCGGACGGCATTTCGCGCTCGTGATCCTCGATGACCTCGCGCCTGACCGCTCCTACGAGTACGAGGTCCATCTGGACGGCGTGTGCGTCTGGCCGCGCGCCGGGGAGGCGTTTCCGCCGAGCCGCATCCGCCTGGTGGCGTCGGAGGGCCAGAAGCGGCTGGTGTTCGGATCGTGTCGTATCACGCGTCCACATGAGCCTCCGTTCACGCTCCGCGGCCACCAGCATCCGGACGGGCAGGGCATCGACGCCCTGCGGGCCTATGCGCTGCACCTGGCGCGTTCGGCCGGCGCCGACACGCCCGACCTGCTTCTGATGCTCGGGGATCAGATCTACGCGGATCAGCCCTCGCCGGGGCTGCAGGAGCGGATCACGGCGCGCCGCGAGCGGCCCGATGCGCCGGAGGATGAGCTCGCCGACTTCGAGGAGTACGCGATGTCCTACGAGGAGGCGTGGAGCGATCCGCCGGTGCGGTGGCTGCTCTCGACGGTCCCGACCGCGATGATCTTCGACGATCACGAGATCCATGCCGAGTGGCGCATCAGCGAGGGGTGGATCGAGGAGATGTACCAGGAGCCCTGGTTCGAGCAGCACATCCGATGCGGGTTGATGGCGTACTGGGTGTTTCAGCACATCGGCAACCTCGCCCCCGCCGACCTCGAGCGCGACGGCGTGTTCCGCGCGCTGATGGACTGCGAGGACGGCGGGGACGTGCTCGCCTCACACATGAGTGGCGCGGGGCGCCAACGGGGACACAGCCGCTGGAGCTTCGCCCGTCGTTTCGGCGAGGCACAGCTGGTCGTGATCGATTCCCGCGCCGGCCGCGAGGTGGCCACCGGGCAGCGCGAGCTCATCTCGGCGAGCGAATGGGAGTGGGTGCGCGCGCAGGCATCCTCGCCGGCGCGGCATGTGTTCCTGGCGACGTCGGTGCCGTTGCTGCTCGCCCCCGGCCTGCACCACGTCCAGGCCTGGGATGAGGCCCTCACCGAGGGCGCGTGGGGTGGAGTCGGAGCCGCCGTCGGCGAGTGGCTTCGCCGGCTCACGGTGATGGATCATTGGGCGTCGTTTCAGCGCAGCTTCCGACGCTTCGCCACCCTGCTGGCCGACCTCGCCACGGGCGAGCTGGGCGAGGCGCGGCCGGCTTCGGTGGTGGTTCTCTCGGGTGACGTTCATCACTGCTACCTGGCGCAGGCCGCGTTCGATCGCGGCGGTCAGGTGCCGGTGTGGCAGGCCGTGTGCTCGGGATTCCGCAAGGAGCTCGCTCCGCAGGAGCGACTGGTGATCGCTCTCGGCCACAGTTCGCGGGCCGGGCGCTGGACGGAACGCCTGTCTCGCCGCGCCGGTGTACCTCACGCCGGCATCGACTGGCGGGTCGTCGAGCGTCCGGCCTACGCGAACCAGATCGCCACGCTCACCCACCGCGGCCCGCATGCTCACGTGCGGGTCGACGCGGTCGTCGACGGCGATTGGCGCAATCCGCGACTCGAGCTCGCGTTTGCCCGCTGGCTCACCGAGCCGGACGACGCCGCAGACGAGGACGAGCTTCCGACCGTCGTCTCCCCCCGGGTCTCCCGCCGGTCCATCTTCGAACGCAACGCGCGATCCGCGCTCATCCCCCTGCGCCGCCGGCGACGACGGCGCAGGGAAGGCACGCGCGGGTGAGGTGGCCTGGGGGACCCGATGCGCGAGGACCCACGGGAGCGGTGAGGCGGCGCGCCCCGCGGGGCCGACACAATGAGCGCTGCGGCACCGGTCCCCATGGAATCCGAGATCGATCGAGCCCCGGAGCAGGCGAAGGTGCAGGATCCTGGCAGGTGAAGACAGCGGCCCAATGGTCGCCCGCGTGCCGAACCGCCAGCCGCCGGGCCGGTACCGGCTGCTCACCGACGTGCTCGCGTTGAGCTCCAACGGCGCTCCGATGAGGGGGCGGGACGGGCCGATCAGGATCGCTGCCGCCTCCGAGTTCACCATCGCAGGGTGAGTGTCCGACGTCGAGGCCCGGTGTATCAGCGACGGTGCTCAGTGGATTTTTCGGGCGGCCATCTCCACGCCTCGCCCGCCCGGGACCCGGACCGCCGGCCGTCCCGGCCCCGCGGATAGTCTGCATGCCATGTCATCCGGGGGCGGTCGGCCGCTGATCGAGCGCGCTCACGAGATCGACACCCTGTCGCGTGCCCTGGGCGACGCGCGGGCCGGCGACGGTCAGATGGTCCTCGTCGAAGGCTCACCCGGGATCGGCAAGTCGCAACTGCTCGAGGCGGGGCGGGCGCGGGCCGAGCAGTCGGGTATGCGCGTGCTGTCGGGCGGGGTGCCGATCGTCCCGCCGTCCGGTGCGCGTCACGGAAGCGCGAGTGGTGGACGACGCCTCCGCGGCCGATCGGCGATGTCTCGAGCTCCTCAGCGCCGCGGACCTCGTCTACCTCCCGGGCGGCGACCCCGGGGTCGTCCTCGACGT
>DAIQND010000200.1:0-4494 GCA_036788555.1 Solirubrobacteraceae bacterium
GCGGTGATGCCCAGCCCCCAGTTGCGGTCCGGCCGCGCAAGCAAGATCCGTCCACGCCAGAACGTCAGCGTGACGACGAGGGCGGAAGACTCGACGAGGAACAGGGCGCCGGCGTAGCCGGGGGGATTGTGGGCGTGAATCACTCCCAGCCCGTCGGTCAGGCTTTAAGCCGCGATCATGATCCCGGTGGCCGCGGCGAGAAGCATCGCCCGCCGGTCACGCGGAAGACGTCGTCGGCCGCCCGACCACACCAGGCTGATCAGGCTGCCGGCGATGACGGCGACGCCGAGCAACTGCCATCCGGTGAGACCCTCCCCCGCGACTGCCGCCGCCCCGCCGGTGACGAGCAGCGGGGCACTCCCGCGGGCAAGCGGATACACCTGTCCGAGATCGCCGAAACGGTAGGAGTTGAGCAGGCTGAGGTTGTAGCCCACATGGATGAACGCCGACACGGCCAGGTAGCTCCAGGCTGCGCGCGCCGGGCCGCCGTCGGCGAGCATCATGCCCGCTCCGCACGCGGCAGATGCCAGGTTGATGAGCCAGAACGCCACCACCTGGTCGCGCATCGCCTTGGCCATGAGGTTCCAGCCGGCATGGCAGACGGCGGCGGTCAGGACCACGCCCATCACGAGCCCCGGGGAGCTCACCGCCACGCCCTCTCGCTCGGCTCTCCCGCGCGGCGACAACCGGCGAAACCCTGCGCCTAGCCACGCACGCTGGGAATGCTACCTACCGCCCAGCGCATGAGCGGACAGATCATCTTGCCGGCTCACTCGTCGGTCGCGTGGGCGCCGCCCACTTCTCCAGTCGACGCCAGGTCCGGCGACGGGGCACCCGACAGGCCACGCTCGTGGGCGACCACAACCTGCGCGGCAACGTCCCGGAGCTTGCGATTGAGCGACTGCGAGGCCCGGCGGAGACGGTGCAAGGCTTCCTCCGCGGTGAGCCGCCGGGAGGCCATCAGGATGCCTATGGCAGTGGCGATCTGCCGGTTCGAATCCAGGGCAGCGGCGAGCTGGGCGCTGCGCTCGGAGTGCCGGGCACTGGCCGCGGCGACGGTCGCGAAAGCCGCGAGAATGGCGGCCTGTTCGGCGACCCAGCCCTGGAACGCTCCCGCCCGGTCAGAGAACAGGTTCAGCGCTCCGCGCTTGTCCGCATCGTCCATCAGCCGGAAGGCGAGCATGCTGCGGACCGGGGTTCGCGCGCGGACCAGACGCTGGAAGGCAGAGTCGCCGTCGGCGACGATTTCCGCGTGATGCTCCCAACCCGCCTCGGTAACCGCATCGAGACACGGCCCTTCCCCGGTTTGGCGCTGGAAGTCGTCGAGAACAGCGGCCACCGGGTCGCTGGCCGCCGCGGTGCGCATCCGACCGCCCTGCAGGACCGAGATGGCGGCATGGTCACACCCGATGAGCCGCACCGCGTAGCGGACGAGGACGCCGTGCACCTCGTCGATGTCCGCCGCGAGCTGGATGCCCTGGGCGAACTCGCGGAAGATCTCCCGCACGCCCGGGTCTTGCGGGCCATCCATCGGCCTTACCTCCTTGCCACGCTACGCTGCCCAGCGGAGTTCACGCCGCGAGTTGTCGGCGTACGACCTCACGCGGCGAGGCGCGTACGACCTCACGTCCCGAGGCTCTGACGTAGGGGGATCATGCCATAGGCGGACCTCCGGACAGTAGTTGCTCGACGGTAAGCGGTTCGGCGCAGCTGGGGCATTCGCCGCCGGGTCCGACCCGTCGGCACGGCCGCTGGCAGTCCTCGCACCACTGGTGGGCGACGTAGAGGGCATCGCAGTCGGGGCACTGGTAGACGGTGTGTGCCCCGCCGGGGGGCGGCAGCGCGGCGGCGAGCCGTTGGGCGGCGCGCCGGCGCCGGTAGGCGACCTGTCGGCACGCGTTCGTGCAGTGTCGTTGGCGACCGGTCGGGGTGAAACGCTGGCCGCAGACGGGGCAGGTGAGCCGGCGGCTGGTCGTCTCGGGGTCGTCTCGCCACGGGGAAGTGGTCACGGCCGCTGCTCGGCGGGGGTGAGCATCCGATCCTTGAGCCGGTAGCTGGGACCGTTGATGGCGACCACCTCGCAGTGGTGGAGCAGCCGGTCGAGGATCGCCGTCGCTAATACGTCGTCTCCCAGGACGGAGCCCCACTCCGCGAAGCTCTTGTTACTCGTAATGATCATGCTTCCTCGCTCATACCGGCGGGAGACCAGCTGGAAGAGCATGTTGGCCTCGGTGCGGTCCAGCGGCAGGTAGCCGACCTCGTCGACGAGCAGCAGCGCGGGGCGCAGGAACGCTTGGAGCTGGCGGGCGAAGCGGCCGGTGGCCTCGGCGGCGCGTAACCGGCGGACCAGGTCGTCGAGGCTGGTGAAGTAGATGGAGAAGCCGGCTTGGCAGGCGGCGACCGCCAGGCAGACGGCGAGCATCGTCTTGCCGACGCCGGGCGGGCCGAGGAACACCACGTTGTCTTTGGCGGTGAGGAAGCTCAACGTGGCCAGGTCACGGATCCGGCGAGCGTCGAGGTCGGGTTGGAAGGCGAAGTCGAAGGAGTCGAGGGTCTTGTGGTGCGGCAGCCCGGACAGCTTGAGCGCGTTGCGGAACCGGCGGGACTCCCGCAGGCCCAGCTCTTCCTCGAGGAGCAGGTCGAGGAAGCCGAGGTAGCCGAGCTGTTCGGCTTCGGCGCGGGCGGCGAGCACCTCGACGGTGTCGGCGAGGTGGGTCAGCCCGAGCCGTTCGGCGTGGGTGCGGATCCGGGTGGCGGTCAGCTCACTCACCGTCAGCCTCCCGCGGCGCGGCCGGCGTGTCGGTGAGCGTGGCGTAGTCGGCGAGCGGGCGGCGGGCGACCGGCGTCGCCGCGGCGGTGTGCGCGCTGAGCAGCGCCGCCAGCGGGTTCGGCTCACCGCTGGTCCGCGTGGGGGTCGTGGCCCCGGCCGCCGCCTCCACGGTGGTGGCGCGGGTGTGCCCGTCGGGCAGGCCGTCCCAGTGCGCCGGATCGACGACCCACGAGCCACGGACCCTCGCGCGGGGGTGCACGGCCAGGCAGCCACCCCCGCCGGGTGCGTGCACGGCCACCAGCTCGTCGGTGACCCGCAGCTCCACCCGCTGCCCGGCACGGACCGCTCGGGCCGGCACCGAGTACACACTCGCCTCGAAGCAGACCAGGCAGTCCTTACCGACCCGACGTAGATGCCGGTCGGCGACCAGGTACGGGGTCGCGGGCAGCGGTGACAGCGCCGCATGATCGGCCTGCGCGCGCACGCCGATCACCTGCCCGTGGGTGCGATGCACCTGCGCCCGGCGGATCGGCACCCAGGCGGTGAACGCCGCGTCCATCCCCGCCAGCGAGTCGAACCGCCGGCCGGCCAGCACATGATCCCGGCCGATCTCGACCTGGCGCTCCACCCGTCCTTTCCCGGTCGGCCGGTAGGCGGCCAGCACGTCGATGGTGAAACCGTAATGGCCGGCGAAGGCGGCCGCGTCCGAATGCAGCGGCACCGCCCGCCCCGGCGCGACATGACGTTTGACCACCGTCTTCGTCCGGTCGTAGACGATCGCCGCGGGCACCCCACCGAAGTGCGCGAACGCGCGGCGGTGCGCATCCCAGAACGTCGCCGCGTCCTGGCTCGTCGTGTAACAGATGAACGGGTCCCGCGAGTAGGACAACACCATGTGGAACGAGTACACCTTGGCAATCCCCACGTGCGCGAGGATCGACCCCTCATCCCCCCAGTCGACCTGCGCCTGCGCACCCGCCACCACCTCGAAGCGGCGGTGCAGCCCGCGCAGCGGGTTCTCGTCCGACGCGGCCAGCTCCGCCGCGATCCGCGGCCGTGCCTTCGCGACATACACCTTCACCCGCTGGTAGTGGCCGGTGAAGCCGTGCTCGGCGACCAGCCGCTCGTGGATCACCGACGCCTTCATGTCGACGTCGGCCCGAAGCCACCCGTCCACCACCGCGATGAACGGGGCGATCGCCAGCGGCTGCGTGCCCGCCCGTGACGGCGCCGCCGGCGGGTGGACCGGCGCGTCGTCCGCCAGGTACTTCTTCACCGTCTTCCAGTCATGCCCGGTCGCCCGAGCGATCTCCGCGATGCTCACCCCCGCGGCGTGCAGGCCGCGGAAACGTCGAATGTCCATCCAGCTCTCCTGATCGAGGATCATCGTGGTGGTCACCTTTCGGTCTCGTCTGCTTGCCGGCTGACGAGCCGAAGGGTGATCACCAGCTACGACGAAGCCAACTCGACACGCCGAGAGCTCAGGACGTGAGGCCGTACCCCGCTAGGGAGATGAGGTCGTACCCGGACACGGGCCGAGCCCCAGCCGGGTCGCCGCGGCGAACGCCTCCGCCGGGTTGCCGAGCTCGGCCGGGAAGCGGGCGAGCGCCTCCACCCCGAGGCAGCGTCCGGAGGCCAGGTCGACGATCGGCTGGGCGGCCATCGCCAGCGCGCCGTCGTCGAGCAGCCGCTGCAGGCGCCGGCGCAGCGCCTCGTCCCGGCGG
>DAIQND010000201.1:0-4354 GCA_036788555.1 Solirubrobacteraceae bacterium
TGCTGGAGAAGTGAATGACCTCATGGCCGTACAGCGCGCCGGATCGCATGAGCTCGTCCCAGGCGGCCTCGGCGACCGCCGGGTCCAGCCCCGGCCTGCCGCTGGTCGCGGGCCGGCCGATGATCTGCTCAGGGCGCTGCTGATAGAGCTCGAGCGCGGCGTCGTTCGCCGCCACGAACCGGCGGCCGCGGTCAACCAGCGCCATCGGAATGCGCGAGCGCTCGAATACGGACCAGAACGGTCCGCGGCGTGAACCGACTGGAGTTGAAGACATAGCGAGGTTGGGGAGGTCGAGAATGCCCCTCGGTACTTCGGTGCGGGAGCTTATGGCAGGCGAACGCCGCTGCCCATCATCCGTTTGGATGATCGCTCTCGTCCCCCAGAGCTTGCCTCAGCGCCTGCTCCACAAATGGATGGCGGAACTGGAACCCCAGCTCATCCAGGCGCCGTGGGATGACCCGCTGCCCGGTGGTGATGATCTGCGACATCTCGCCGTAGAGCGCTCGCAGGGCCAGCGACGGGACCGGGAGCACGGCGGGGCGCCGCAGCGCGTGGCCGAGGGCGTGCGAGAACTCGGCGTTGGTGACCGGATGCGGTGCGGTCAGGTTCAGCGGCCCGTTCGCCCCGTCGCGATCGAGGCAGAACACGATTGCCGCCACGACGTCGTCGAGATGGATCCAGGAGACATACTGGCGGCCGCCGGCCACGGGACCCCCGATCCCGAGGCGAAAGAACGGGAGCATCTGCGCGAGGGCGCCGGCGGAGCGGGAAAGGACGACGCCGGTGCGCGTCCGGGCCACTCGCAGCAGCGACTCGGCCGCCTGCGCCTCGTGCTCCCAGGCCCGCACCACTCCGGCCAGGAAGTCCTCGCCCGGTGGAGCCTGCTCGTCGAGTTCGCGGTCATCGGAGGGGCCGTAGAACCCGGTGGCCGACTGAGAGACGAGGACCTGCGGCCGGAGATCGCCGGGAAGATCGGCCAGCGCGCTCACGAGCTGACGGGTGCTCTGCACGCGTGAGTCTCTGATCCTGGCCTTCGCAGTCGCGGTCCAGCGCTGGGCGACCGGCTCGCCCAGCAGGTGAACGACCGCGTCGGCGCCGGCCACCGCCTCGCGCGGCGGAGGCGCTGCGGTCGGCTGCGGCCAGGCGTGGAGTTCGACCGAGGGACCGAGGGCCCGGGCAGCGCGGCTCGGATCCCGCGAGAGCGCGCTCACCTCGTCTCCGCGCTCCCGCAGGGCGGCAACCACCGCACGCCCGATTGCGCCGGTGGCTCCGGTCACGACGACCCGCGTCATCCGACAGAGGAAATCACGGCTGGCCGCCGAACAGCCAAGCGGCGATGTTGAGGGACTTCAAGACCTTCCTATTGCGGGGAAACGTCGTCGATCTGGCCGTGGCGGTGGTGATCGGTGCGGCGTTCGGCGCGGTGGTGACGGCCCTGGTGCGTGACCTGCTGACGCCGATCATCGCGCTGATCTTCGGCAAGCCGGACTTCTCGAAGCTTTCCTTCACGGTGAATTCAAGCCATTTTCTGTATGGCGACTTCATCAACTACACGATCTCGTTCATCGCCATCGCCGCCGCCGTGTTCTTCTTTGTCGTGCAGCCGATCAACGCCCTGATGCGCCGCCACAAGACCGAGCCGGACGTCGAATCGGAGACGCGTCCCTGCACCGAATGCCTCAGCGAGATCCCCGTGCAGGCGCGCCGCTGCGCTTTCTGCACCTCGCCGCAGGGACAGGCGGCAACCGCCGGCTGAGGGGACGGCGGGCGCTGGGGACGGCGAGCGGGCGCGGGCGCGGCGAGCGGGCGCTGGGCGCGGCGAGCGGGCGCTGGGCGCGGCGCGCCGCCGCTACGCCGACGCCACCAGCGCGCCCGCAAACGCCAGGTACGCCGCGATGATCACAGCGCCCTGGGCGCGGCGCAGGCCGTGGGCGAGGTAGCTCGAGACCAGTGCAAGCACGGTCAGCCCGGCATACCAGCCGGCCACCAGCGTCGTCTGTCCCGACCACGCGCTGATGCTGAGGATCGAGGCCGGCAGCAGGAAGCCGACCGTCACGTTCAGAGCGTTGCTGTTCATCGCGGTGCTGAGCGTCGCGGCGCCACGACCGCGCGCGGCCAGATATACCGCCGCGACGGCATTCGGCAGGCTGGTGACAGCCGCCAGGATCAGCCCGCCGAGCACGCTCTGCGGAATCCCGACGTGGGCACCCAGATGCGACCCCGCCTGCTCCATCCCGACGCTCGCGCCGACGACAACCAGCACCGCAGCCGCCGCGATCCGGACGTCGGTCAGCCCGCCGCGCCGGGGGTGGATCGCCGGCTCGAGCTCGAGCTCCTCCTCGCGGATGGCCAGGGCCAGCCAGTCCGTCCAGGCGCGCGGTAGGCCGAGCTTGATCAGCCGGTCATGGGGCAGCCCGAGGATGACCGCGTAGGGCACGAGCCCCGCCAGGGCGAGCACCAGCGCGGCCACCGGGGGCAGCACCCCGACCACCGCGACCAGGCAGGTGCCGGCCAGCCAGATGGCAACCGCGCCTTCCAGGGCGATCACCCGGCGGTGGAGCACGATCCGTCCCGCGGTGAGCGCGGCGAATCCCAGCAGCGCGGCAAGGTTGAAGACGTTGGAGCCGATCACCACGCCGGCACCGATCCCGGCTTGATGCCCCACCATCGCGGTGACCGCGGCGGTGATCTCCGGCGCATTGGCGGCCAGTGCAGCAAGCATTCCCAGCAGGGCTTCGGGTAGCCCGAGGCGCGCCCCCACTCGCTCGAGCCGGATCACGAGCTGCCAGCTCGCGGCGAGGCTCACCGCCACCCCGGCCGCAAAGGCCAGCCCCAGCAGCGGGTCAGACACGCGCTCGGCCGCGAGACCGGGGCCCGAGGACCAAGCCGGCGCCTGGTGGGTGGGTGAGGTGAGGTGAATTCCAGCTCACGGCGTTCTCCCCGCGATGGGCACGCCGACCAGGCTTCCCGGCTCTCCAGGGCGAAGTCTAGTTCGGTGGCGTGTTCGCGCGGTCGGCGTCGCGAATGCCGGCGCCCATGGCTCAAGTCAGGCGCTGCGGGTGTCGATCCACAAGCAACGTCAATCCAGTGGCCGCTCAGTCCAACCGAGTTCTCGCCATCGGTGGCGGGGAGCGGGGAACCCGGACCGTTCTGGGGCGAAGCCGGCGGTGATCCGCCGGCCGTGCTCGCGCTGCGAGCGCGAGCCCGTCAGCTAACCCCGTAGGCACAGGCGCAGCGGCCGTCCCACCGCCGAGTCTCAACGCATGCCCCGATCACCAGGGTCCGCTCGCCCCTGCCGTTACCCGCCCTTGCTCGGGTTCCCCACGCGCGCGCTGTGCGCTGTGTGCCTCATCGGCGTCGCTCTGGCCTGCGTCAACGGCGTCGCGCTCGCCGCGGCGCTGCCCTCCCCGTTCACCCGTGTCCTGCTCGTGGGGGATCGGGGAGCCGATGTCCGGACGCTTCAATCGTGGCTGACCGCGGTCGGAATCCCGACGAGCGCCGACGGCAGCTTCGGCCCGGGCACCCGGTCCGCGGTCGTGCGCTTTCAAGGCGCCGCCCGCCTGCGTCCGGTCGACGGGATCGCCGGTCTGGCCACCGATGCCGCGCTCCGCAGCTGGGTCACCGCCCGCCGGCGCCTGTCACAGCCCGGACACAGTCCCGACCCGGCCTCCGGTTTCACCGGGATTCTGCGCATCGGCGACCGCGGCAACGGTGTGCGGACTCTCCAGTCGTGGCTGAACACGGCGGGTATCCCCACCACAGCCGACGGGAGTTTCGGGGCGGCGACCCGACGCTCGGTGATCGCGTTTCAGCTGGCCGCAGGCCTGAGACCGGTCGACGGAGTCGCCGGGCCGCAGACCGAGCGCGCGCTGGCGCAGTGGATCCACGAGCACCGGGTGCTGGGCTCAAGCCAGGGCGGATCGGGGGCGAGCGGCGGGGCGAGCGGCGGGGTGAGCGGGTTGCCTGCGGCCCCACCGGCGCCCACCACCGGCGGCAGCGCAACCAGCCCGGGCGCCACCGCGACGCCGCCGCCGGCCGGCAACCCGACCGGCTGGGTGTTCCCGCTGGAGCCGGCCTCCCGGGTCCTGCCACCGACCGACTGGACGCTGGATCAGGGAGTCGACATCGGAACCTACGGCAATGCCTGCGGGTCGAGCGTGATCGAGGTGGCGGTCACCGCCGGCACGATCGTGCAGGAGGGGATCGGCGGGTTCGGCCCCTACGCGCCCGTGCTCCGCGTGGCCTCCGGCCCGCTCGCCGGCCGGTATGTCTACTACGGCCACGCCGCCCCGGCGCTGGTTCCGGTCGGCGCGCAGGTGAAAGCCGGGCAGCCGATCGCCGAGGTGGGCTGCGG
>DAIQND010000202.1:0-4260 GCA_036788555.1 Solirubrobacteraceae bacterium
GCTCGCGGATCGTGGCCCGGGAGACGATCAAGGCCTACCGCAAGGACGTGACCGCGAAGTGCTACGGCGGCGACATCACGCGCAAGCGCAAGCTCCTCGAACAGCAGAAGCGGGGCAAGCAGCGGATGAAGCAGGTGGGCCGGATCGAGGTGCCCCAGGAAGCATTCCTGGCCGTGCTCGAGCTCGGGGAGAAGGGGTAGCGGCCATGGCCCGGCGCGTGGCCGCGCTCGGCGGTCGCGCGCCGGGGAAGCCGGCGCCTACAGCCAGGGACGCAAGCCGCCGAGCGACCGGCGGTCGGACCGGCGCGCGCGCACGGCGCGGCACCCGACCGTCCAGGGGCCGGGCAGGGCGCGAACGCGCGGACCCAGCAGCAGCCCGGCCACGGTCACTGTGATCGCCCACGTGGTCAGCAGCGCGAGAATCACCACGATCAGGGCGGTTGCGATCGCCAGCGCCACCGGGAACAGCACCAGCAGGGCGAGAATGGTCACCGGGCGCAGCCGGACCATCGGGGAGCGGCGGATCCGCCCCACCGGGCGCTCCCGGGGCAGGTCGGCCACGGCGGCGTCAAGCTGGCCATAGGTCCGGGCCGCGAATGCCGCTCCGAGCCGGTGCTCGAGCTCGGCGGCGGTCAGCCGGCCCTCGGCCGCGGCGTTCCGCAGACGCTCGGCGATGTACTCGCGGTCGGCGTCGGATGCCCTCAAAAGCGATCGCCTCACCATGTGTTGCCCGCGAGGCTAGCGCTCGAGGCGACAGGGGGCAAGGGGACGTGGACGAGGTGACGATGGAACAATCGCTCGATGGACCTCGGACTGCGCGGCCGCGCCTGCGTGATTACCGGCGCCTCGGCGGGGATCGGCAGGCGAACGGCCCTCATGCTGGCCGGGGAGGGGGCGGCGCTGGTACTGAGCGCACGTAGCCCCGACGCCCTGGACGAGACGGCCGACGCCTGCCGGCAGGCCGGCGCCGAGGCCGAGGCGCTGGCCATCGACGTGACCGAACCCGACGCCGGCGAGCGGCTGCTGGACGCCTGCCAGCAGCGGTTCGGGCGGATCGACGCGCTGGTCAACAACGCGGGAACGAGCCGCGCCCGCGGGCTCGAGGAGCTCACCGACGCCGAGTGGCAGGAGCAGTGGGAGCTCCACGTGATGGCGCCGATGCGACTGATGCGGGCGCTGGCGCCGGCCATGGCCGAGCGCGGGTGGGGGAGGATCGTCAACGTCTCCTCCTCGTCGGGGAAGCGCCCCGGGCAGCGGAATATCGCCTATTCGGTGACCAAGGCGGCCGAGCTCTCGCTTTCGCGGGCGTTTGCGGACCACTACGCCTCGCGCGGGGTCCTGATCAACTCGATCACGCCCGGCCCGGTGAGCACCCAGCTGTGGCTGGGTCGGGGAGGGCTGGCCGACCAGGTCGCCGAGGCCCAGGGAAAGACCCGCGACGAGGTCCTTGCGGCCGTGGCCGCTGGGATTCCGCTCGGACGGCTGGGAACCGAGGAGGAGATGGCCGCCGTCATCGCCTTCCTGTGCTCAGAGCTCGTCTCGTACGTCAGCGGGGCGGCCTGGTCGGTGGACGGCGGCGCGGTCCCGGTGATCATCTGATGAATACCCAGGCGATCGGCAAGACGTTTGACCCCTCGACGTACGCGGTCGGGCGCGAGAAGATCCGCGAGTACGCCTCGGCCGTCGGCGAGACCAACCCCCTGCACTTAGAGCTCGACGCCGCCCGGCGCGCCGGCTACGCCGACCTGGTGGCCCCGCCGATGTTCGCGGTCGTGTTCGGGGCGCGCGCCGTGGCGCCGGCGATCCTCGACCCCGAGGTGGGGATCAACTTCGCGATGATGGTCCACGCGAGCCAGGAGTTCGTCTGGGGCCCGGTCGTGGTGGCGGGCGATGAGATCGCCACCCGCGTCTCGGTCAAGGACATCTCGCAGCGCGGCGAGATGGGCTTCTATGTGTTCCGGTCGGTGTCCGAGAACCAGCGGGGGGAAACCGTGTGCACGGGCACCTGGACCCAGATCGTGCGGGGCGGCTGATGAAGCCGGGCGACACGTTCGAGCTTCGGGTGACCCCGGATCCCTACCTGACGATCCGCTACGCCGGAGCGTCGGGTGACTTCAACCCGATCCACATCGACGAGGAGTTCGCCAAGCAGGTCGGCCTGCCGGGCCGGATCCTGCACGGGCTGTGGACGATGGCGCAGGTGGCGCGGGCGCATACCGAGGCCGCCGGAGGTCCCGAGACGCTCAGGCGGCTGGCGGTCCAGTTCCGTGGCATGGGGAGGATGGGGGAGGAGATCGTGGTGAGCGGGAGGGTCAGCGAGGTCCGGGACGGGGTGGCGTTCGTCGAGTCCGAGGCGGTCCAGGGGGGCCACCGAATCATCCGCAACGGCCGGGCTGAGCTCGACGTCCCGGCTGCAGGCGGCGGCTGAGGGCCGCGACCGGCGGCTGACGCGCGCGAGCGGCGGCGGCCGGCAGCTTCGAGGAGGCGCCCGTCCCCGACCTAAAATCACTGGCGTGCTGAGCGAACGTCAGGAGCTGGTGCTCCACCGGGTGATCCAGGAGTACCTCACGGGCGGCGCTCCGGTGGGGTCAAAGCTGCTTGCCTCGGGGACCGAGTGGGGCCCCTCGACGATCAGGCATGAGCTGGCGTGGCTGGAGGAGCTCGGGCTGCTGGCGCATCCACATACCTCGGCCGGGCGCGTACCCACGGAGTCCGGCTACCGCTACTTCGTCAGCCGCCTGCTGGCCAGAGGTGCCGCCGAGTCGGTGCCGAGGCTGTCGCTATCGCTCGTCCGTCGCGAGCTCGACGAGGCCATGCAGCTGACCACCGAGACGCTCTCGCAGGTGACCAACCTGCTGGCCATCGTCACCGCGCCGCCGATCGAGACCTCGACGATCAGGCACGTCGAGCTCCTGCGCCTGCAACCTCAGGTCGTGATGGTGGTCGTGATCACCTCCACCGGCGGGGTCACCAAGCGACTATTCACCTTCTCCTCACCCGTCGACCCGGGCCTGGCCGATTGGGCGGCGAGTTACCTGCGCGAACGGCTGACCGGCCTGGGGCTCGGCGCCCGGATGCTGCACCAGCGGCTGCACGACCCGTCGCTGTCGAGCTCCGAGTCGGAGTTCATCGAGACCATCGCGGCGGCCTTCACCAGTCTCGAGGACGGCCTCCACGACACGCTGTACGTCGATGGAGCCGCGCGGCTGCTGAGTGACCCGCGGTGGGGCGACGTATCCGAGCTCAATGCGCTGATGGAGATGCTCGAGCGGCGCGTGACGCTGCTCGGGGTGCTGCGGGCGGCGCTCGCCGAGCGTGACGTCATGGTGCGGATCGGCACGGAGAATGACGCCCCGGCGCTCCATTCGATGGCGGTGGTCGCCGCGAGCTACGGGCTCCCGCAGCGGACGCTGGGGACGGTCTCGGTGGTCGGGCCGCTGCGGATGGACTACGAGCGCGCGATCCGCTCGGTCAAGGACGCGGCAGCTCAACTGTCGAGCTTTGTTGTCGATGTGTACGACGAGCGATGAGCGCGACGCGTGACTACTACGACGTGCTGGGGGTGTCTCGCGACGCCGACGAGGCGACGATCAAGAAGGCGTTCCGCCGGCTTGCCCGCGAACTGCACCCTGACGTAAACAAGCAGGACCCGCAGGCCGAGGACAAGTTCAAGGAAGCCGCCGAGGCGTACGAGGTGCTCTCGGATCCCGAGCGCCGGGCCACCTATGACCGCTATGGCCGCGAGGGGCTGCGCAGTGGTGGCTATGCCCCCAACTTCGAGAGCTTCGGCTCGGTGGCCGACATCTTCGACGCCTTCTTCGGCGGTTCGGGCGCGTTCGGCGACATCTTCGGCGGAGCGGCCCGCGGACGGGCGGGCGGCCCGATGCAGGGCGGCGATCTCGCGGTGTCGGCGGAGGTCGACCTGGCCGATGCCGCGCACGGGACCAGCGTCGAGGTCAGCTACGAGGCGGTCGTCAGCTGCGAGCACTGCCATGGAAACGGCGCCGAGCCCGGCACGCCGATCGAGACCTGCCCGCGCTGCGGGGGGAGCGGCCAGCTGCGCGCCGTCTCGCGCACGCCGTTCGGCCAGGTGGTCCGCGCGACGGCGTGCGACGTCTGCCAGGGCGAGGGAAAGGTGCCCGCTCAGCCGTGCAAGGTGTGCCGGGGCCGCGGCCGGCAGGCGCAGCGGCAGAAGTTCTCGGTGGACGTGCCGGCGGGAATCGCCGACGGGCAGCGGCTGCGGATCAGCGGCCGCGGTCAC
>DAIQND010000203.1:0-4200 GCA_036788555.1 Solirubrobacteraceae bacterium
TGCTGTCGTACGAGATCGCGCGCGAGATCGAGAAGGAGCTCGAGTACCCGGGACAGATCAAGGTGACGGTGATTCGAGAGTCCCGCGCGGTCGAGTACGCGCGGTAGCCCGAAGTTCCGGGGTTGCGCGGTGGCCGTCGGGAACCGGAGGCCCCGGCTCGTCGATCGTTTGCTAACCGGTGTTTTGCCGCCCGCCAGTGGGGTAGCGCCCAGCTGCGGGTCAAATCAGCGGGAGTGCGGCGGTCCCTCGGCCCGCGGCCGCCGAGAAAGGGTGGAGCATGAGACACATCCGGAAACCGGCGGGCCTGGCGGTGGGCGTCAGACGCGCGCCGGTCGCTGTTGCCGGTGCGGTGGCGGCGCTCGCGCTGGCTGCTGGGCCGGCGTCGGCCGCGGGTGGCCACCACGGCAGGGCTCACCGCGCCAACCTCCACATGCGGCACAACAAGGTGCCCCAGTCGCATGGTCAGCTGCTGGCGCTGGCGCCGCGCCTGACCGCCAACACCAACTCCAGCAGCAACTGGTTTGGCTACAACCAGGGAACCCTCGAGCAGGGCGGCAAGCTGTTCAACTCGATCACCGGCAGCTGGACGGTTCCGACAGCCACGCAACACACCGCCGGGCAGGGGGAGGCATCCTCAGATTGGATCGGGATCGGCGGCGGCTGCATCGACGCGGGTTGCACGGTGGGCGATTCGACGCTGATCCAGACCGGGACCGAGCAGGACGTCTCCTCGTCCGGCCAGGCCTCGTATGACGCGTGGTATGAGCTCGTGCCGGCGCCCGAGTTCCAGATCACGAGCATGACGGTGCATCCAGGCGACCAGATGTCGGCGTCGATTTCGGAGGTGGTCAACGACGCAAACGTGTGGACGATCACGATCAAGGACGTGACGGACAACCAGTCCTACACGACCACCGTTCCCTACACCTCCACGCACGCCACGGCCGAGTGGATCGAGGAGACGCCGCTTGAGATCGGGACCAACGCCGGCTTCGCGGCGCTGCCGAACCTGACCCAGGTGCCGTTCACCGGCGCGACGACCAACGGTGCCCCGGCGAACCTCCAGCCGTCAGAGGAACTCGACCTCGTCGACTCCAGCGGTAACGTGATCGGCGCCCCCTCGGCGCCCAGCCCCGATAACGACGCGTTCAACGCGTGCGCCTGGGCGAGCACGTGTCCCGCGCCCACGAGCGGCTGACCCGCCGCGCCGGGTGAGGCCACTGGCGCGCTACCCGTCGTGATGGTGCGGGAACGCGCCGGGCGCGGTCCACGCGCCGAAGTGCCCAATCAACGCGATCGCCAGCACCAGCCCGGCGACCAGGGCACCGGCCAGCGCGATCCAGCGTCCCGCCGAGCCTCCGCTGCCGAGCCCGTCAAGCGCCGGGCGCCCGTTCGCCGAGGCGCCTCCGTTCGCCGACGAGGCGCGCCGGCGCCCGATGGCCACGGCTCGCAGGGTGCGCGGAAGGCCGGGGACGTGGGCGAGCAGATGCAGCCCGAACAAGCCCAGCCAGACGATGAAGCTCGCCTTGTGGATCAGCAGCGACAGGTTGCGATGGGCCGGCCCGTCGAACATCAGCACGACACCACTGGCGAACACCGCCAGGGTCGCGCCCACGAGCAGCGGCCCCATCGCGCGCAGGGCAGGCATCGGCGGCCCCTTGGCGACATAGATCGCGCTGCGCATGTAGTAGCGGGCGAACCGGTAGCCGGTGCTCAGGAGCTTCAGCGCCACCGGCCCCAGCAGCAGCAGCCCCAGGAACAGGTGCAACCAGATCAGCTGGCCGATCCGCAGGATCGTGATCCCGAGCGCCGCCAGCAGCAACAGCAGCAGCACCCCGCCCATCGAGGTCAGCTGCTCATTGCCGTCGATTCCGCCCCCGAAGACGGCGGCCGCCCGAGTCCACCCGCGCCGCGCCGCTGGCGACGGCCGCGTACGGTTGCGCGCCGGGCTCCTGATGCGCTCCAGCGAGGGCATGCGCTGAGCTTCGGTCGATCGGCTCAAGCAATGATCAGCGCAATATGAGAATGCTCTTTGAGAGCACAACTAGAACTAGAGTTTGCTGGGATGCCGGGGCTGATTCTGGTCATTGAGGACGAGCCGGGGATCGTCGATTTCCTGCAGCGGGGACTGGCGAGCCAGGGCTTTGAAGTGATCTCGGCCACGGACGGGCTGAGCGGGATCGAGCGGGCGCTGTCCGAGGACGTCGACCTGGTCGTGCTTGACATGTTGCTTCCGGGGGCGAGCGGGCTCGAGGTACTCGACCGGCTCCACGCCGCAAAGCCGGCGCTCCCGGTGATCGCGCTGACCGCGCTGGGCGAGGTGGATGACCGGGTCGCGGGCCTGGACGCCGGGGCTGCCGACTACCTGACCAAGCCGTTCTCCTTGACCGAGCTGGCGGCCCGGATCCGCGCGCAGCTGCGCATCGCCTCGCAGGTGCCGCAGACCACGCTGACCGGCGCCGGAGTCGAGGTCAACCTGCTCACGCGCGAGGTGCGGCGCGACGGACGGGTCGTGCGACTCTCCACCACCGAGTTCGAGCTGCTGACCTATCTGATGCGAAATCGCGGTCACGTGCTCAGCCGCGAGCAGATCCTCCGCGCGGTCTGGGGCTATGAGTACGACCCCGGTACCAACGTCGTCGACGTCTACGTTGGGTATCTGCGCCGGAAGCTGACCGCGCCCGGTGGCGACGCGACGGATGGGGTTCCGATCTCCACCATCCGCTCGGTCGGCTATCGCTTTGATGCGAGCGATTAGGCAGCGCCTGCCGTCGGGCCTGCGCTGGAGGCTGACGGCGTGGGTGGCAGCCGTGCTGCTGGTGTCCTTCGCGGTGGTGTTCGTCGTGGTCTACCAGGACACCGGCGCCCAGGTGCGCGACCAGATCGACCGCGACATCACAGGTGACGTCGGTCAGCTCGAGCAGGCGCTGCGGCCGCTGACCGGCGCGACGCCGAAGCAGATCGCCGCCTCCGCGACGCACTACGTCAACGCGCAGCCCTACACGGCGACCTCGACCCTGCTGTTCGTCCTGGTTCCGGGGGTGCCGCCGGCGAGCAACCATCCCGAGGTGTTTGCCGCCGCGCCGCTGGAACTGGGTGAGACGTCGTCCGAGCAGCTCAAAGAAGACCAGGAAGCCGCGCAGCTGCGCAATCCGCGCGCCGGCTATAGCTCGCCCCACGTGCCGGACGTGGGCAGGATGCGGATCCTCGAGCGGCAGGTGAAGCTCGGCAGCGTGACGGCGACCGTCGGGGCCGGTGAGCCGCTGCGGCTGGTGGAAAGCGCGCAGCACGACGTGGCGCGCGCATTCCTGCTGGCCGGGGTCGTCGTGCTGGCTCTCGCCCTGGTGGCGTCGTATCTGGCCGGTGCGCAGGTGTCCGCGCCGCTACGACGCATGGCCGGCGTCGCGGCCCAGGTGGATGCCGGCGATCTCGGCCCGCGGATGGAGCCGACCGGCGGCCGCGGCGGCGAGCTCCAGGTGCTGGCCGAGTCGTTCAACCACATGCTCGACCGGCTCGCCGAGGCGTTCGCGAGCCAGCGCGCGTTTGTCGCCGACGCCTCGCATGAGCTGCGCACGCCGCTGACGGTCATCCGCGGCCAGCTCGAGGTGCTGGCGGCCCAGCCCAACCCGCCCGAGGACGAGGTGCTCCGGGTCGAGCGCCAGGTCCAGGCGGAGGTGAGGCGGATCAGCCGGCTGGTCGACGACCTGCTGGTGCTCACGCAGGCTGAACGCACCGACTTCCTGCGCCCGCACGAGATCAACCTCCCCTCGTTCGTCCAGGAGCTGTGGGATGGCCTCAGCCTGACCGCCGACCGGCGGTTCGAGGTGGGGGAGGTGCCGGCGGGAACGCTGTACGCCGACCCCGACCGCCTCGCCCAGGCGCTGCGCAACCTCGGCCGCAACGCGATCGAACACACCGAGCCGGGGACGGGCCTGGTCCGCCTGGAGGTGGAGCCGCTGAGCCGTGGCCGCGTCGGCTTCTCGGTGCTCGACGACGGACCCGGGATCCCCGCTGGCGAGCGCGAGCGTGTGTTCGAGCGCTTCGTGCGGGTCGAGTCCGATCGCAGTCGCAAGTCGGGTGGCGCCGGGCTCGGGCTGGCGATCGTGCGGGCGATCGCGGAGGCGCACGGGGGTGAGGTGCGCGCCGACGGCTCGGCGAACGGACGCGGAGCCCGCGTCGAGTTGTCGCTGCCCGGGTTCA
>DAIQND010000204.1:0-1263 GCA_036788555.1 Solirubrobacteraceae bacterium
CGCAGCACGAAGGCACCGCGTGCAACCCGAAGAATCCCTACGCAATCGCCAAGCTCGCGGCTCATCAGCTGACGCTTCGCCTGCGCGAGCATGATGGTCTCTACGCCGTCTCCGGGATCCTCTACAACCACGAATCCGAGCGCCGGCCGGATTCGTTCGTATCGCGCAAGATCACCCACGCGGCGGCGGCGATCAAGCTCGGTCTGGCGGAGGAGCTGGTGCTCGGCGACCTGGGGGCGGTTCGAGACTGGTCGTTCGCCGGGGACGTCATGCGTGGCGCCTGGCTGATGCTCCAGCAGGACGTTCCAGACGACTACATCCTTGCCAGCGGCGTTCCACACACGGTCGCCGAGCTGGCAGACGTCGCCTTCGGCCATGTCGGCCTCAACGCCGGCGACCACATCCGGGTCGATCAGGAGCTGGTGCGCCGGGGTGAGTCGATTCCCCTCGTTGGCGACCCCACGCGCGCGCGACAGCGCCTCGGATGGCATCCCACGCTCAGCTTCGAAGAGCTGATCGAGCGGATGGTCGACGCCGATATCCGGGAGCTGGAGGACGGCGCACGCGGTTTCAAATAGCAATGAGCACAATAACTGTGAAACGGTGATACAGTGGAGAGGTGAAGAACATCACGATCTCGGTCCCCGACGACGTATACCGCGCGGCCAGGATCAAGGCTGCCGAGCGGGGGAGCTCGGTCAGTGCCCTGGTGACGGAGCACTTACGCTCGCTATCGGAAAGCGACGCTGAGTTCGCCAGGCTCGAGGCCCAGCAGCGGCGCGTCCAGGATCGCATCGGGCGCTTCAGCGCCGGCGACCGCCTCGATCGGGATGCCGGTCACGCGCGTGCGGTTCATTGACACCAGCGTTCTGCTCTACGCGGTGTCAACCGACCCCGAGGAGCGTCACAAGGCAGCACGGGCGAATGAGATCCTCACGACCGGGGATCTGGGGCTCTCCGTCCAGGTGCTCCAGGAGTTCTATGTGCAGGCGACGCGTGAGACCCGCAGCGACGCGTTGAGCCACGACCAGGCGTCCGACCTGGTCGAGTCATTCGCACGCTTCGCGGTCCAGGAGATCACGATCGGCGTGATGCGCGCGGCCATGGCCACCCGCGAGCGCTTCGGCATTTCCTACTGGGATGCGGCGGTCATCGAGGTCAAAGACAACGGCAGCGGCATCGCACCCGAACATCTGCCGCACCTGGCCGAGCCCTTCTTCACGACCAAGCCAGTCGGCCAGGGCACCGGGCTGGGCCTGGCGG
>DAIQND010000204.1:1273-4124 GCA_036788555.1 Solirubrobacteraceae bacterium
GGGATGCGGCGGTCATCGAGGCGAGCCGCCGCCTCGGTTGTGACGTGATCCTCTCGGAGGATCTGAGCGACCAGCAGGACTACGCCGGGGTCCGAGTCGAGAACCCGTTTCGCGGGTTGTGACCCGGCGGCCCCGCTCGCAGCCCTCTACCATTGCTCCCCGCGTGCGAATCCAGTCCATCCGCACCCGCTTTGCGATAACGCCTGATCAGTTCCGCCGCGCCTCCTACGTGGCGCTCGGCGCGCTGACGCTGATCGTCCTCTCGGGCGCTGCCGTGCGGCTGACCGATTCCGGCCTCGGCTGCGCAAACTGGCCGAAGTGTGGGGGTACCCCGCTGCCGCCGCTGAGCTCCCATGCGCTGATCGAGTTCGGCAACCGCGCGGTCTCCGCGGTGGTGGGGGTGGTCACGGTCGTGGTCTTCGGCCTCGCCCTGCTGCGCAGGCCCTACCGGCGCGACCTCATGTGGCTCTCGCTGCTGCTGCCGCTGGGGGTCGTCGCCCAGGCGGTGCTGGGTGGGTTCACGGTGCTCAACCACCTGGCTCCGGGGTTCGTGATGGCCCACTTCAGCCTCTCGCTGCTGATCGTGGTGGCGGCGGTGGCGCTCGCCTGGCGGGCGACGTTTGAGCCGGGCACGCGGCCGCCGCTGGATGACCGCGCGATGGTGTGGTCGGTGCGCGCCCTCCTGCCGCTGGGAGCCCTGACGATCTTCGCCGGGACGGCGGCCACGGCCGCCGGGCCGCATTCCGGTGGCTTCACCGGCCAGGTCGTCCACCGCCTGCACTTCAAGGGCGCCGACACGCTCACCTGGACGATCCACCAGCACGCGACGATCGCCGCGCTGTTCGGGGTGGCGGTGATCTTCGTCTGGTGGCTTCACCGCCGCCGCGGAGCCACCGAGCGGACGCTTGAGCCGCTGACCGTGCTCGGCGTCCTGCTGGCCTCCCAGGGGCTGGTGGGGAGCGTCCAGTACGAGCTGAAGCTCCCCTCCGAGATGGTCTGGGTACACGTCGGCCTGGCCACCCTGACCTGGCTCTCGCTCCTGTGGGCCGTCGCAGCCGCCGGTCGGCTCGTGCCCCGCGAGGTTCCGGTGGCGGTGCCCGCGTTGGACTCCCCGGGCGCGCATATCCCCGAGGCGCCGCTGGCGGCACGGTCGGGCGGCCGACCCGAAGTGGTTCGCTGAGCTGCCGCCCGCGGCGGTGCTCGTACATCTACCTCGGCTGGGCGACCCCGATCTCGATCGTCCGGTCGCGATTTTCGAGCTGCACGCCTCGACGGACCGCGTCCGGGCCCACCAGCTGACCGATTCGCCCGAGTCGGCCGATCTGATCCTCTTCACGCAGTGCCACATGCTCCTTCGAGACTGGCGGTTAAAGCGGCTGCGCGACCACCCGCTGCGGCGGGCGTTTCCGGAAAAGACGCTGGCCTACAACGAGCATGACCTGCCGTGGTGCGCCCTTCCAGGCGTCTACGTAAACATGCCGGCGCGAACCTTCGCTCCACGGCACCAGCGGGCATGGGGCTACTTCGTGCCCCCGCCGGCCGCGCGCAATCACGATCCGGACCTGCTGTTCTCCTTTCTCGCCTCAAACACGACACGATGTCGCGCGCCCCTGTTCGCGCTGCGGCATCCGGAGGCGGTCATCGAGGAGGTACACGGGTTCCGGTTCTGGGACCCGGCGTCGGAAGGCTTTGAGCAGCGCCGGGCCAGGTTCGCCGCGATTCTCGCTCGTTCCCGGTTCGTCCTGTGCCCTCGCGGCAACGGCACGTCGTCGGTGAGGCTCTACGAGTCGCTTGCCGCAGGTGCAGTGCCGGTGATCATCGCTGACGAGTGGGTGGCTCCGCCGGGGCCGGCGTGGGAGGAGTTCAGTATCCGGTGGCCCGAGGGCCGGGTGGACGGGCTGATCGAGACGATCGAAGCCCACTGCGCGGATTGGGCGAGCATGAGCAGCGCCGCACGTCGCGCCTATGACGATTACTTCTCCCCCGGGGTGTACTTCCACCACGTGGCGGAACTGTGCGGGGAGCTCCTGGAGCTCGGGTCCCCAGCCAGCTTTCCAGCCCGAGGCCTCATCGGGCGCGAGTTTGCCCTCCGCGGCGCCGGTCGCGCGCGGGCCTACGCAAACTACATTCAGGCGGCGGCGAAGCGGCGGCTGCGCGGTGTTGCACCTGGCCCCGCGGTGGACCGGGCTGAGGAACGCTGATGACGCCCAGCGGGGCCGTGAGGGCAGCCATGCAACCCGACCGCATGGGTCAGGGCCGCGGCGTGTCCCGCAGCGAGCGCAGCTGGTGGAGCATCGGCCTGTTGCTCCTGGGCGCGGTCGCCGAGTTCGCGCTGCTGGCCGCCTGGCAGCGAAACGGCTACTGGGACTTCTCCGACGGGGTCTACGCCCAGAGCGCGCGAGAGTTCCTCCACGGCCTGGTCCCCTACCGCGATTTCGCGGCCGCGCAGCCTCCCGGCGTATATCTGGCCGGAGCCGTGCTGTTGTTCTTTCACGACGGTCTGGGGTCGCTGCGGGCGGGATTGGCGGTCGTCGACCTGCTCACCGCGGTGCTGGTCGGCGTGTGCGTCTGGCGGCTGACCGGACGCAGGGGGATCGCCCTCGCCGCCGCCGCGCTCGCGCCGCTGCTGCCGATCTCGCTGCATGAGCACGCGCAGCTCACGCCCGAGACGCTGGCCGCGCCGCTGCTGCTCGGCGGCGCGATCTGGGCCGCGCGCAGCCGCGCGGCGCTCCCGGCCGCGCTGCTGCCGGCGCTGGCGGTCGCGACCAAGCTCGCGTTCGTGATCCCCGCGCTGGCGGTCGCCCTCGCCTCACCGGCTCGCCGCAGAACCACCGGTTGGCTGGTGGCGATT
>DAIQND010000205.1:0-4119 GCA_036788555.1 Solirubrobacteraceae bacterium
CTCAGCGAGGATTTCATCATCACCCAGCGCGGCCACGGCGGGACGCTGGTCGAGGTGCGGCTCTCGATCGACTGAGCGCTGCGGTCCCCGCGCCGGTCGGGCAGCGAAAATCAGTCGGGATTCGCCGGCTCCGCCGGGATATCGCCGCGCGGGTCGGTCGCCTCGGCGACGTCGGCGGCCGCTCCCATCTTCTCGACGATGGCGTACTCGTCGCCACGGCCGACGAACCGTTCGACCTCCGGCGCCTGGTGCCCGGGACACACCACGAAGCGACGGGATTCGGAGCGCAGCTGCTCGTAATCCCGCACGCGCATGCGCACGTACTCGTGGCAGCCCTCCCGCCCGCACTCGCAGCGGATCCGAACCTTCGCTTCGCTTTCTCCGGGCCAGAAGCCCCTCTCGATGGCCTCGTTGACGAGCCGACGAACGCTCTCTTGCTGCGCGAGGCTGTTCACAGCGCCTCCTTCCTCAGGAGTTGACGGTTCACCCTCATGCGTGCCCGATCGATCACCCCACCCAAACGGATGGGTTCGTTTCCAACCTGCACGTCGTCCCTCCGCTCCGCTGACCGAAGGCCCCCGCCGCGCCCGTCAAAGCAGGACGCCGCCGCCGGGACGCGAACAGGGCCCCGTGTACGTGCTGCGTGTTCTCGGGCAGCTCGCCACGGAGACCCACCGGGTGGTCCGCGGGCGCGACGCAACCCACGCGCGGTTGCGCGACCGGCTGGTCGGAATCGCAGTGGCGACGGTGGTGCTGGACCTGATCTGCGGCCTGCTCGCGTTCGTGTTCGAGCATCACCAGCGCGGCAGCGAGATCCACACCTTCGGCAGCGCGATCTTCTGGACGACGACGCAGCTGCTGACGGTCTCCTCGAACCTCAGCGACCCGGTCTCCGCCCCGGCCCGGATCCTCGACGTCTTCATGGAGATCTACGCGATCACGGTCATCGGCTCCCTGGCCGCCTCCCTGGGCGCGTTCCTCATCAAGCGCGGCGAGGAGCTCGATGCCGCCGCGGGATCACGGCATTCGGCCGCCGCACGAGGCCAGCCCGATCAGGCGCCGCGCGGGGCGCCCTGAGCCCAGGACCCCTGAGCCCAGGCGAACCGCCGGGCCGACGCGGGCTCCACCGCGTCTCGCTCGAGCATCGGCGGGCCGTCTCCCGCGCCCGGCACGTGCTTCCCTTTCAGGGATGGCAGCCGCGACGCGACCGCTCGTGGGAATCGTCGGCCTCGGCCGGATGGGAGCGCCGATCGCCGGCCGGCTGCGGGAGGCCGGCGCAGCGGTGACGGCGACCGATCTGCGCCCGGAGCGGCGGGCGCTGGCGGAGTCGCTGGGGATCGGCTGGTCGCCGGGGACCGCCGAGCTGGCGGCCGAATCTGGCGTGGTGGTCACGGTGCTTCCGGGCCCCGGCGAGGTGCGGGAGGTGATTCCGCCGCTGCTCCGCGGGCTGGAGGCCGGCGATGCGTGGATCGACATGACGAGCGGCGTGCCGGATCTCGCCCGCGAGATCCGAATGCATGCCCGACCCGGGGTGCGCGTGCTGGAGTGTCCGGTTGGCGGCGGCCCGGTCGAGGCGGGGCGGGGCGAACTGCTCGGCTACCTCGGAGCGGAGGCCTCCGACCGCGCCGCGGGCGAGTGGCTTCTGCGCTCGCTCTGCCGCGGGTTCGCGCACACCGGCGCTCCCGGCACCGGCTACGCGGCGAAGCTCCTCGTCAACCTGCTGTGGTTCGGACAGGCACTGGCGGTCTCGGAGACGCTCGCGCTCGCGGTCCGGCTGGGGCTCGACCCGGCGCGCCTGCGCGTCACCCTCGCCGAGAGCGCGGCGGGGTCGCGCTTCCTCGACCGCGACGCGCCGCGCCTGCTCAGTGGAGACGACATGGCCACCTTCCCCCTGTCGCGCTGCGTCGAGGAGCTCGAGGGGGTGCTCGGGCTCGCCGGCGGGCAGGGCCTCGAGCTCCCAGTGGCCGAACGCGTCACCGAGCTCTACCGCGAGGCGCTCCGCACCCACGGTGACGCCGACGGCGAGCTGCTGGCGGCGCGCCGGCTCGCGGAGGGCCTCGGGGTGGCCTTCTCGCCACCGCAGCCCACCGAGCGCTGAGCCCCGGGGGCTCGTCAGCCGATCGGGATCTCCGCCCACACGTGCGTGGTGCCCTCGTAGGCACCCCACCGGTCGGCGATCTGCTCCACGATCCGCAGTCCCCAGCCGCCGTCGGTGGCCTCCTCGCGGATCTTGATCGCCTGGCCGCTTCCCTGATCGACGACCTCGAGCAGCAGCCGGTCCTCGCGGCGGCGCAGCACCAGCCCGATCTGGCCGCGCCCATGCAGGTAGGCGTTGTCGACGAGCTCGGTGGCGACCAGCTTGAGATCGTCGAGCGCCGGCCCGCTCAGGAGGTCGCCGGCGGCCGATTCGATTGCGCGGCGGGCCGCGGCGGCGCAGCCCCGGTCACGCGGGAACTCGGTACGAAGCAGGGTTTCGGACATGCTGAGGCGGTATCATACCGCAATAGCCATTGCGGCAACGGCGGTTGCCGGGGCTGCCATCGATCACGCCGTCCTTCCGCTCCCGCCACGATGCCAACGACACCATCCGGACACCGAACCGATGACCCGACGCTGAACGCCTTCCTCACGGCGCTTGAGGATCTCGACCGGGGGCTGGAGCTCAACATCGAGCGGGCGCAGCGGATGAAGCAGCGGATCGCCGAACTGCAGCAGACCGTCGCGAGCGGCGCATCGCTCATCGACACCGTCCCGCGAGAGCAGGCGCCGCTCATCGTGCGGCTGCTCACCGACAGCGCGGAGACGCTGCAGGAGTGCGGATCGCGGGTCCGGCGGACGGAGGCCGCGGTCCTGCACAAGCAGGGGATGACGATGGACCAGATCGCGACCCTGTTCGGGGTGACCCGGCAGCGCGTCTCGGCGCTGCTGCGCGAGACCTCGTCGCATAGCTGACGGCAAGGCGCCGAGCGGATCAGCGAGCGCCGAGGGGACAGCGCTGACCGTCCTCTGCTCAACGCCTCCACCGGCGACCGCCTGAACGAAGGATGATCCGAAGCTGATCCGGGTGCGCGTCCACGGCGCCGCGGCGAGACTCCGGGTGAGACCGCCGTCGGTCCTCACCGCGGCCCGCAGGAAGTGAACGGTCCCGAAGTCCGCGAGCGGCAGGATGGTGCAGTGCGCGCCCAGACAGTCCGAGGGCGCCTCGGCGATCCACTCCGCCGAGGTCAGGTCGAGCGCCCGGTCGCGGAAGCGGCGGAAGAAGCGGGTACCCCGGGTGAGATCCGCCAACGTCAGGGCCACGCGCGCGCCCCGGACCGCGACGGACGCCCGGACCGTGTCACCGGGACGGATCGTCAACGGGATCATGTGGGCGGGAGCGGGCACGAGCTCGTACCAGGCACTTGACACCTCGGCGCCGTCGGGCCGGCAGTCAAGCTCGGTGCCGAGCTGCTCGAGGGCGCCGGCCCTCGGGCGGTAGCCTCCGATGCCCACCCAGAAGGAGGAGTAGGTCGCGGTGTGCGCCAGGCAGGTCGCGTGGGGCTGGCGCCAGGTGGCGCTCGCCGCGTGAAAGCGCACCCGGGAGGGGTGCAGCGCATAGCCCGACCAATTCGTGCTCAGGGTCGTCGCCGTCGGCCCTGCCCGACTGATCCTCGTGGTCGTCGTGGGCGTGGCCGCTGAACACACCGACCTTGGCCCCCACGGTGTGGATCCACTCGAACTTGGGGTGCGGCGTCGTCATGACGACGTGGCCGTCAGGGGTGAGGGCCTCGGCCCACTCCGCCAGCAGCGCACCCGGATCGGCGATGTGCTCGATGACGGCGAAGGCGTACTCGGGGTGCTGGGCCCGGGCGCTCGCGATGAAGACGGGGTCGATCTCGACGCCCAGGTAGTTCTGCGGGCTGGTGTACTGCGTCAGCACGCCGTGGTGGCAGCCGAAGTCGAGCACGCGCCCACGCAGGTAGGGCACGCCGATCTCGATGCGGCGCCGGGCCATCCACGGCGACAACCGCCCGCCGCGACTGTCCTCGGTGCTCTCGCTGGCGCTAATCCTCGCCACGTCCTCTCTGGGTTGGGGTGACCGCAGGCGGGGTGTCTCCCGCCGGGGCGGGGGCCGCGTGC
>DAIQND010000206.1:0-4032 GCA_036788555.1 Solirubrobacteraceae bacterium
CCGCCTGCGCGGTGAACGACCCAGCCGCCGCCGCGGATCGGCAGGTGGCGCGAGCCTGCGCGCCGCACTCGTCTACCTGCTGCGCGCCCACCGGCCCCGGGATCGTGGCATAGATACAACCCCGAGCCGAGGCCCTGCCGCCGCTCGCCAGCGACACCGCCAGCACCGCCGCCAGCACGGCGACGACGCCGAGAACGCCCCGCACCAGCCAGCGCTCGCGCCGCGACAGGCGACGCGGGTCGGCCACCACCTGTCCATGGCCCAGCGGGAGCGGCATCAGAGCCCGGTGCCGGCCCACGAGACGTTGGCGAACGGGACCACCGGCGAGCCAACGTCAAGCTGGATCACGGCATGGGGCTCCAGCAGCAGCGCACGGGGCGACCCCCTCCAGCGCCGCCCGTCGAGGAAGGCGCTCACCGGCCCCTTCGCCCCCGCCACCTGGACGGCGCTAAGCGGCTGGCCCCACTCGTCGAAGAACTGACCGAGCGTGTAGATCCGCTGGGTGGGCGACTCGATGTGGATCACCCCATCTGAGGCGTGCGTGTGCAGCCAGTAGTAGCACTGCGTGGCGGCGTAGAACGGGCCGTACGGGGTCTGCTGGGCCACGGGGCCGAGCATTCCGATCGCGCCCGGCAGCGACCGTGGCTGGCCGTCCACGAACACCTGGAGGTGGGCATGGGTGTGATAGGCGAGCTGCTCGATCGGCGCGCACTGGATCCCGTCGACGGGAATCCCGGGCGCGGTGCTTGACGCGGGGGCGAGGGGCGCTCCGCGCTCGAGCGGGATCCCCTCTGGACCGGCCCCTCCGCTCTTGTCGGCCTTCGCGGGGGCGGCCGGCGTGGTGGCCGCGCCCGAACGGCGCCTCGAGGAGCCGCTCGAGCTCGTGCCGCACGCGGCGATCGCCGGCACCGCCAGCATCGCCGCGAGCGCGAACACGCTCCTTGACCGCCTCGCCACCACATTGAAGAATGCAATCACAGGCCCCAGGCGGAGCGAGGGAGATAAGCATGAGCGAGTACGACTACGTGATCGTCGGCGCCGGCTCGGCCGGCTGCGTCCTGGCGGCGCGCCTGACCGAGGATCCCGACGTGACGGTCTGCCTGGTAGAGGCCGGGCCGCCGGACCTCGCCGACGAGATCCACCTGCCTGCGGGCGCGCTCGCGGTCAGCCTGAGCAAGTACGACTGGGGCTTCGTCTCCGACCCCGAACCCGGCCTCGGCCACCGCCAGCGGGTGCTGCCGCGTGGTCGCACGCTGGGCGGCTCCTCCTCGGTCAACGCGATGATCTACATGCGCGGTAACCGCGCCGACTACGACGGGTGGGCGGCGATGGGCTTTGACGGCTGGGGCTGGGATGACGTGCTGCCCTATTTCCTGAGGTCCGAGGACAACGAGCGAGGCGCCAGCGAGCTGCACGGGGTGGGCGGGCCGCTGCGGGTGAGCGACGGCCGCTCGCGCTACTGGACCTGCGAGGCGTTCATCGAAGCCGGGCTCGAGGCCGGGCTCGAAGCCAACGACGATTTCAACGGCGCTGTCCAGGACGGCGTCGGCTGGTACCAGGTGACCCAACGCGACGGGATGCGCTGCTCGACGGCGATGGCCTACCTGCACCCGGCCAGGGAGCGCCCAAACCTGACGGTGCAGACCGGCGCGCACGTCACCCGGCTGCTGCTCGACGGCCTCCGCGCGGTGGGGGTGGAGGTCGATCAGGGCGCCGCGCTGCGCGAGGTCCGCGCCGCGCGCGAGGTGATCCTCAGCGCGGGCACCTACCAGAGCCCACAGATCCTGATGCTGAGTGGAATCGGGCCGGCGGAGGAGCTGGCTCTGGGCGGGATCCCCCCGGTGCTCGACCTCCCGGTAGGCCGCGGCCTCCAGGATCACGTGGCCACGTGGATCACCTACACGACCGACCAGCCGTCGCTGCTGACGGCCGAGACGCCGGAGAACCTCGCGCTGCTGCAGACTGAGGGGCGGGGGCCGCTGACCTCGAACTTCGCCGAATCGGGCGGGTTCATCCGCACGCGTGCGGACCTGGACGCGCCCGACGTACAGCTGCACGCGATCCCGATCCTGTTCCCGGAGGCGGGGGCGGGGGAGATCCTGGTCGATGGCTGGGCGGTGTCGGCGTGCCTGCTGCGTCCGCTCAGCACCGGGTTCGTCAAGCTGCGCTCGCGGGTGCCGACGTCCAAGCCGAGGATCCTTCACAACTACCTGACCTCCGAGGAGGACCGCGCCACGCTGCTGGCGGGGCTGCGCGAGTGCCTGCGGATAGCCGAGCAGCCGGCGCTCAGGACCGTCACCACCGGCGGCTACGGCGCCCCCGCCGCCGGCGATGACGACGGGGCGCTGCTCGCCCACATCGAGCGCAACTCGACGACGATCTACCACCCGGTCGGCACCTGCGCGATGGGCTCGGTGGTCGACTCCGAGCTCCGGGTGCTGGGCGCGGAGGGGCTGAGGGTGATCGACGCTTCGGTGATGCCGACGCTGGTGCGGGGCAACACGAACGCCCCGACGATCATGATCGCCGAGCGTGCGGCCGATCTGATCCGCGGCCGGGGCGCGACCGTGACCGGCACCGACCGCACCGACCGCCGCGACGGCACCGATCGCACCGACCGCGCAGCCGCGCAGCCCGCGGCCGCGACGCCCATCCAGCCGATGTAGTACGGTCGCTGCTCCCGCCAGCGGCGCTAGGAGAGAGACTTGACCACGGTTGCCCCTGCGGAGGAGCAGGCTGAGCGGACCGCGACGGCGATCGAGATGGGCGCCGCCGAAGTGCGGGACGTCTCCAACCCCTGGCTTGACCGCTTTGCCAGCGCGGTGATCACGGCGGTGCCGCCGATCATGGTGGCCCTCGGCATGGCCTTCGGGTGGATGCAGGAGTGGTTCGGATGGCGCGACCTGCTGATCCTCGCGATCATGTACTTCGGAGTCGGCACCGGCATCACCGTCGGCTTTCACCGCCTGCTCACCCACCGCAGCTTCAAGACCCACCCGGTGATCCGGGCCGCGTTCGCCGCCCTCGGCTCCGCCGCCGCCGAGGGCCCGGTGATCGACTGGGTCTCGACGCACCGAAAGCACCACCAGTATTCCGATGTCAAGGGCGATCCGCACAGTCCCCACGTTGGCTACGGCTCCGGCTGGTCAGGCGCGCTGCGCGGGTTCACCCATGCCCACATCGGCTGGGTGTTCAGCGACATGGAGGTCGCGGACGAGAGCCGCTACGCCAAGGACCTTCTGGCCGACCCGTGGGTCCGCTTCGTCGACCGCACGTTCGTGCTCTGGGTGCTCCTGGGGCTGGCGGCCGCGTTCGGGCTGGGCGTGGCGCTGACCGGCACCGTGACCGGCGGGTTGATCGGGCTGCTGTGGGGTGGAGCGGCGAGGATCTTCCTCTGCCACCACGCGACGTTCAGCATCAACTCGGTCTGCCACTTCTTCGGCCGCCGCGACTTCGACACCAAGGACGAGTCACGCAATGTCGCTTGGCTGGCGATCCTGACCTGGGGCGAGTCCTGGCACAACAACCATCACGCCTTCCCCGCCTCGTTCCGCCACGGGCTGCGCCGCTGGCAGCTGGATCCCGCGGCCGCGATCATCCGGGTCCTGGAGCTGACCGGCCTGGCGTGGGACGTCGTGCGCGTCGACCCGGAGCGGATCCGGCGTAAGGCCGCTGTACTCGCGTCCTAGCCAGTGCCGTTCGCCAACCCCCGGCCCCTGAGCGACGAGCTTCGAGCTGCCCTGCCGCGGCGGCCGTTCACCGTCCGCTTCTGGGACGGAACCCAGGTTGAGGCGACCGACGAAGCCGCACCCACCTTCACCTTCCGCTCGCCGCGCGCGCTAGCCCACGTGCTCCGGGCGCCCGGCGAGCTCGGGATCGGCCGAGCCTACGTGGCCGGCCTGGTGGAGGTCGACGACCTCGACGCCGCCCTGCGGGTGGTCGACACCTTCGAGGCTCCGCGGCTGCATCCACGCCAGATGCTGCGGCTGGCCGCCGCGGTGCTGCGAGCCTGCGGATTGACCCTGCCGCCCC
>DAIQND010000207.1:0-4019 GCA_036788555.1 Solirubrobacteraceae bacterium
CCGGCGCTGGTCTGAGTACCTGCTGGAGTGCTGGAGCGCCGGTCGCACGTCGCTGTGCCAACCGGGTCCGGGCGCGCGGCTGGGTGCGGGTGCGCTGGTGGGAAGCGAGGGCTAGGCGAGGGAGCGCTGGCTCGGTGCCCCCGGAGCCCGGAAGCCGACCAGCTTGTGGGTGCCGTCGCAGAACGGCTTGCGCTTGGATTTGCCGCATCGGCAGAGGGCGAGCGGCCCCCGGCCGGGGTGGACCGGAAGCTCGGTTTCGGTGCGCAGCTGCACCGGGCCCCGGACGATCAGGGGCCCGTCACGGTATGGCGTGATCGTGACGGCGGGTTTCACTGCACGGCTCCTGGAGCGGGAGGTGGTGCCGCTCATTATCCGGCCTAGGCGCCTCGGATGCCGCCCGGCGGGAGCATCGGGGGCGCCGGCATGATCGGCGGGGGGGTGAACCCGCTGCGGTGCATGGTGCCCCACCCGGGTTTGCGGACGAGGGTCCACCATGACCGGAAGCGGACCAAGGCGAGCAGCTGGCGGTAGCCGAAGTTCTCCGCGACCGCCGAGACCGCCAGGCGCCTGAGGTCACGCCAGGAGGGATAACGCTCATAGGAGCGCTCCTCGGCCAGCAATGCCGTGAACGAGAAGAGCAGGCCGAACACCAGGGCGAGGACCAGGAACGCCAGCGTGTAACTGAGCGGAGCTACGCCGAGGGCGATGGAGGTCGCGAACGCGACGTAGCCGATGACCTCGATCGTCGGTCCGAACATCTCGAAGAACAGAAAGTAGGGGAGGGCCAGCAGCCCGATCCGCCCATAGCGGGGGTTGAACACCATCCGGCGGTGCTGAAACAGCATCTGGATCAGCCCCCGCTGCCAGCGGTCGCGCTGACCGATCAGGCTGCGCCAGTTGCTCGGCGCCTCCGTCCAGCAGATCGGGTCGGGAAAGAACGAGATCCGGCACGGCAGCTTGCGCTCGAGGCGGTGGCGATACAGCCGCAGCACCAGCTCCGCGTCCTCGCCCATCGACTCGTTGTCGTAGCCCCCGACCTCGACCACCGCCTCGCGGCGGAACAGCCCGAAGGCACCGGAAATGATCAGCAGCATGCCCAGGCGTGACCAGGCGATCCGGCCCAGCAGGAAGGCGCGCAGATACTCGAGGATCTGGACGTTGAGCAGCAGCGCGGACGGTGTCTCGACGTCAAGCAGCTGCCCCGCGGAGACCGTCGAACCGTTGATGACGCGGACGATCCCGCCCGCGGCGATGCTGTCGGGGTGCGCCTGAAACTCCCACGCCAGCCGCGCCAGCGCGCGCGGGTCAAGCATCGTATCGGCGTCGATCGCACAGAACAGCGGATACTGGGCGTAGGCGATCCCCGCGTTCAGCGCGTCGGCCTTGCCTCCATTCGCCTTCACGACCACCGTCAGCCGCACGTCCCACGGGCAGGTGTAGATGGCGCTGATCGGCTGGGTGAGCATCCGCGCGCGCGGCACCCGATCGACTTCCACGAGATCAAACTCCTCCTGGAGCCGGGCCAGCGTGGCATCGGTCGAGCCGTCGTTGACCACGAGCACCTCGAACTCGGCGTAACGGCAGGACAGCAGCGCCTTGACCGAGTCGACCACCGACAGTTGCTCGTTGTACGCGGGCGCGATGATTGAGATGGGAAGCGCCAGAGGCGAGCTCCCCAGGGCATCGTAGTCACGTAGCTGACGCCGCCGGACGTAGTCGTCGATCGCCCGCCATCCGATCGCGGCGATCAGGCTCAGCAGCACGTTGTTGCTGACCAGGTAGGCGATCATCACCAGGTCGATCGTCCACAACCCGTCGATCAAGATCAGCCTCATCGCCGCTGTAGCTCCGCTGTCCTGACCGGGCCCGATCCGCCGGTGGGTCCGACGAGCGATGCCGGAATCGGACCTCCCGCCACCACCGCGAGCCGTAGCTCCTCGGCGGCCCGGTCGCGGGCGTAGGGATCCGGGTGGTCGAGCGCGTCCGCGAGCAGCTCGTAGCCGCCGGCCGGGCCCAGGATCACCAGCGCCCGACCTGCCTGCTTTCGAACCCACCACGCTGGATCCGATAGCCGCGCCGCCAGCTGCGGCATCGCCTCGACCGCGGCCAGCCTGCCGAGCGCGCGGGCGGCTTGGGCCCGCAACGGCCAGCTGTCGGATTCGAGCGCACCGAGCAGCGCTGGGATGGCGCGCCGAGAACCGCCACGCCCGAGGGCCCGAGCTGCGCTGATCTGCTCCTCCGGATCACCACCGGTCAGCAGCTTCAGCAGTTCCGGCTCGGCTTCCTGATAGCCGGAGAGCTCGAGGGCGCGGATCAGCTGCACGCGATTGACCGCGGAGGGCGGAGCGGCGTCCGGCGCTTTGAGGGTGGCTCGCAGCGCGGCTGACACCGTGGGCGCCGCCCAGAGCTCGCCGAGCTTCTCGACGATTCGCTCCGATGGCAGGTCATAACGGTCGAGCGCCTCGATCAGTGCGGTTGCGGCCGACTGCGTAGACCAACCGGCGAGCGCTCGGCAAGCCGCCAGCCGGACATCGGGGTCGTCGTCCGCGATCAGCCGCGCAACCCGCGTCTCAGCGCCCGGTAGGCAGAGCGCGCTCAGCGCGAGCGCCGCAACCCCGCGCGTGGTGGGTTCGCGGGCTTGAAGTGAGAGACGCAGGTGGCGGACGAGACCGTGGCGGCGCGCGGCCTCAAGCAGCGACGTGCGATGGCGCGCGCTCACCGGCTCGCCGCGCTGGAGCACGTAAAGGAGGTCGGTCAGCGCGCTGCTGTCTCGTACGCAGGCGCGGGCCACGCGGCCCAGATCGTGGCGCGTTCCGCCGGCGAGTGCGGCCGCGAATTCGGCGCGGCGTCGCAGCGAAGCGCGCTCGCGGCGGTCGCGGCGCAGCTTGCGCGAGACGACCAGCGCGGCGAGCACGATGAGCAGGGCCTGGGCAGCCGCGACCAGGCCCAGGGCAGCGTCTAGCGGTATCGCGGGGGCGCGCATAGCACACACCCGTATCGGAAACGGCCGTTTACAGCCGTATGTCGTAGCTGTGGCCTACGACATACGTTTAGGCTCGCCAGCGAAAGCCGCTCGCGGCCGGAGCCGGCTCCAGCGGGCTGGGCGGCAGGCCGGCCGGCGGGTCCTCGACGTTGTAGCCCGCGGGGGCGAGGTCGTTGGGGGTGCCCGGGTGAAACAGGCTGGCCAGGTACTGGGCCTGAGCGCGCCCAGGCCCAAGCTCGAACTGGCCGCCGCCGTAGGCGCCGATGCCATGCTCGGCGCAGTAGTCGTAGGCGGCGCAAAGCGACGGCAGTCCGCCGAGCCGCGACGGCTTGATGTTCACCATGCGCGGAGGGAACGGGAGCGCCTCGATGTCGGCGATCGAGTGGATCGGGGCATCCCAGGTGATCCGGTCGTGCTGGTCGGCGAGGACCGCCGCGGTATCCGGCGTGACGACGTCCGGGTCCTCGAGCCAGGCCTCGGGGAACGCCTCGACGACGCGCCGGTAGAGCAGGGGATCGGGCGCCTGATCGACGATCGTGCCGCGATATAGCGCCTTGAAGTCGATCGAGTCGACGGCGCCGGTGGCCGCCAGCGCGTCGATCAGCTCGCGCGTCCACGAGCTTGTGGCGTCGAGCTTGAAGCGCAGCCGCGGATACCGGTTCAGCCGGCTCTGCACCGGGGCGAGGCTCGGCGGCTCGCCGAGCCGCAGCGAGACGACGAAGGTCAGCGGCTGCGGCGGGCGCTCCAGCACCTCGTGGAGGGGCCGTCCCGCCTGCCTCAGGGCCAGGTCGAGTCCGGCGCTGTGAAAGGTCCAGCGTCGGTACAGCCGCGATACCTCGAACTCCGGCTCGACCGCAAACAGATCGAGCGAGTCGATCAGCTCGCAGAACTCGCGAAGCGAGTAGCTCCCGGCGAGATCGTGGACCGGACCCGCCTGCTGGAAGGCCTCGTGCTCCTCGGCTTGATAGACGACATCCTCGCCGACCCCCTCGTGTCCCTCGCCAAGGAGATGCACGATCGTCGTTCGGCGCTCAAA
>DAIQND010000208.1:0-4009 GCA_036788555.1 Solirubrobacteraceae bacterium
AGGTTGGTGCGCTCGATCAGCTCACGCTTGAGCGGGCTGGCCTCGTAGAGCGCCGACAGCGGCCTGACCGGGCGTAGGTTCGCGAACAGCCCGAGCCCCTTGCGCAGGCCGAGCAGCCCCTGCTCGGGGCGCGGCCGGGAGGGATCGGTCGTGTCCCACTTCGGGCCGCCGACGGCCGCCAGCAGGACGGCATCGGCGCCGCGGCACGCCGCCAGCGTCTCGTCGGTCAGAGCTACGCCGTGCGCGTCGATCGAGGCCCCGCCGAACGGGTACTCCCGGTAGTTGAACTCTCCCGGCGCGACCGCGTCCAGCACGTGGACGGCCGGAGCCATCACTTCGGGGCCGATGCCGTCTCCGGGGAGGAGGATCAGTTCATGGGACACAGGGCGCGGACCGTACCTGCTCGGCCCGCGCCCTGCGATCCGCTACGGCTACGGAACTACGTAGTTGACCGAGGTTCCCCAATTGGCCTGGCCATCTCGGGTGCCACCGCAGGTTCCGATCCCGTTCGGGTCGAACCCGCTGCCGGTGCAGCTCGGGTACTGGATGTACTCGTTGGCGAAATAGATCCGGTTGCTCCCATCCGGCAGGTAGATCCCTTCGCTGTAGTCACCCCAGCGCGGGCGGGTCGGCCCCGGGTATCCCTGGTATTCGCTGAACCCGTCCTGCGGCGACTGTCCGGCATCCGCGATGTGGATCGTGGAGTCCAGCAGTCCGCTCGCGCCGGAGTCCAGGCGACCGTAGGAGGTGCTCGGATAGAAGCCACCGTGGTCGGCGCCCTTCGGGCCGCCGTTGCCGCTCAGCGTGAACAGCGCGATCGCTCGCCCGTTGCCGCCGGTGCCCTCTCCGGCCATCGCCGGCATCTCCAGGTCCTCGTGCGCTGCGGCGGCGTAGCCCTGACCGGTCAGGCTGAACGTACCGGCCGAGTCGAACGAGCCGGTCCCGACCTCCCAGTAGGCCACTCCCTGGTGCACCTCCGTGCCCGACCTGAAGGCCTGGTTGACCTGGGTCGTGGCGGCAGCCCACAGCTGGCCGTCCGCCTGGGAGGCCTGGGTGATGTTGTCGCCGTTGGTGGCGAGGCCACCCTCGGGACAGGGCTGGGATGTGGCACCTGCGGCCAGGCATTGGTCCCCGAGCGGGATCGGCCCAGCCTTCTGCGCGGCGAACTGACCCTGATTGGAGTACGGCTCGACACCTGAGAACAGCTCACCGCCGAAGCGGATCCTGCTGCAGGAGCCGCAGGAGCGACTGCCGAGGTCACCGAGCCCGGTCCAGTCAAACACCGCCAGCCGGTTGTCGCCGGTCGGAGTCAGCAGGCTCTGGCCATAGAAGTCCAGCGTGGCGAGCATGAATCCTGATCCACCGTCGCCGTTGTCGTACTGGCCCGCATCGGCGGGCTGTGCCGGGATCACCGAGTACCAGCAGGCGACGCCCGGATAGCCATACGTGTTGTCCTTGGCGCAGGTGCCATCCGGGGTCGGAATCTGCCCCATATTCTCGATGGCAACGTTGAAGTTCACGTTCGGCTTACCGCTCTTCGCGAGCACCGGCTGGCCGGTCTCGAGCGCGGCCTTGTCGAACGCCAGCTGCTGCGCGCCGTTGAAGAAGCCGCCGCCGACGCCGGGGTTTCCGCCGTTGAGCGGGAACTCGTCGTAGAACAGCAGGAACGCGTCCCTGGTCACCGAGATCTTCGCGAAGTCGTTGAGCAGGTATGGAGCTCCCGGCTCGCTCTCGTTGTAGTTGGCGTTCAGGTAATAGACCCAGTAGGGCCCGAGCGGGTTCGCCCCCTGGCTGACGGCGATCCCCTCGTAGCAGCTGTTTGGCACGTTTCCTGCAAAGCAGCCGACGAATGCACCGCCGTTGGACTCGGCGCTCTTGGAGACGATCTCGGTGTAGATCCAGTGACCGCCGTTGCTCGAGTCATAGAAGCAGGAGGGATCGCCGCCGCTGCTCCAGTCGTTCAGGTTGAGCCCCATGATCTGATCGAGCGAAATCGGGCTCGATTGCCGCTGCAGGGCGGTGTTGTAGACCAGGATCTCGCCGATGTTGTTGGCCTCCACAACAGATCCGTTGCCGGCGCACAGCGCCTGATCCGGCGGCTCGACGTCCCTGTAGATGTTTGTCGTGTAGGTCGCGCTGTCGACGGCGTTGAGGCCCTTCACCCCAACCGCGCCGCCCGCCGACGTGCTGATGCTGTCGCAGCCCACTCCGAGCGGCTGGCACGTGATCGTCGGGATCGGCGCGCCGCTGGTGGTGGCGGCCGCCTGAGCCGCATGCGCCGATCCGTGGCCCCGCAATCTCGGTGACGGCACCGCCCGCGCGCCGAGACTGGGTCCCGCGAGCGCGTTGGCCGACTTCTGGCTGGATGGTCCGGCCGGAGACGATGTCGTCGTGATCGGCCCGCTCAGCAGCGAGCAGCCGCTGGCGCAGCCCGTGGCGGCCGGGCCGACGAACGTCGGCGAATACGTTCCCAGACTCGACGTGCTGCCCGTGCTCGCCTGAGCGGCGCTCGCGCCGGCGGCGAGCACCAGCACCGAGGCCGACAGCAGCGCAAAGTGCCAGCGCACCAGTGTCATCCGCATGCCCCTGCACCTCCTCTGAGCGCCCTTGCGACGCCCCTCGCGATCTACGGCGCGAACCATATTTCCGGCCGAGGGCAGCTGTCAAGCCCTTCGTGCCGTCATATTCAGCCGCACGTACTCGAGCACCACGCGGCCGCCGCAGCGCTCGATCACCCGGTCGAGGAACCCCTCGCGCAGCTCGGCCGGCAGCGGGTCGAGATGACGCACCAGGCAGACGGCGCGCAGGAAGTCGCGCTCGGGGAGCACCCGCTTGGGCTCGAGCCAGGTGCGAACATCGCTGAAGCCGGCGCGCGTCAGCCGCTCCGCCGTGGCCTCCGGGTCGGCGTAGTTCCATGGCCGCTGCCAGCCCTCGAAGTGCGGCGCAAACGGCTCCTCCCCCGCCACCTCATCGGCGGCCGTCCTGAACTCGTCGATGTTGCCCCGCCCGCCGCACTGGGCGACCAGCCGTCCGCCTGGCTCGAGTGCCGCCAACAGGGCCCTGAACAGCGCGTCGTGGTCGTGGATCCAGTGAAACGTGGCGTTTGAGAACACCGCGTCCACCGGTTCGGGCAGCGCGAGCTCGACCAGGTCCTGGCAGAGGATCGTCGCTCGCCCGCCCAGTGCGCGGTGGGCGTGCTCGACCATCGACGGCGCGGCATCGACGCCGTAGACGCGACCGCGCGGTAGCCGCGCCACCAGCTCGGCCGTCACCCTTCCCGAGCCGCAGCCGGCGTCCAGCACCGCCTCATCGCCACGCAGCGGCAGGCGCTCGAGCTGCTCGAGCGCCCAGCGGAACTGCGGATCGGAGATGCGGTCGTAGGTGGCCGCGTCCCAGTCGCGCGGGGTGCTCACAGAGCGGTGGTCACCGGGCCCGCCCGCTCCCGCTCGCGCTCATACCGGACGATCGCGGCCTCCTGCTCGAGCGTGAGCGCGATGTCGTCGAGCCCGTTCAGCAGCCGGTGCTGGGTTTCTGGATCGATCTCGAAGCGCGCGCTGCCGCCGGGCCAGCGGACCTCCTGCGCGGCCAGGTCGATCTCGGCCGCTCCGGCATCGGCCACGGCGGCGCACGCCTCGGCCTCCAGGGGCACCGGCAGTAGCCCGATCTTCGTGCAGTTGGAGCGGAAGATGTCGGCGAAACTGGGCGCGATGATGGCCTCGAACCCGTAGTCCTCAAGCGCCCACGGCGCGTGCTCGCGGCTTGACCCGCAGCCGAAGTTGCGTCCCGCGACCAGGATCGGATTGCGCGGGAGCTCCCAGCCCGGCTCCTTGGCCCAGTCGTAGAACAGGAATTCGCCGAATCCGGTCCGCTCAACCCGCTTGAGGAACTGCTTGGGGATGATCTGGTCGGTGTCGACGTCGTCGCGGCGGAGCACCGACACCGCACCGGAGATCATGCCGATCGCCCTCACGCCGGCGCCTCGGTTCGGTCCCAGTCACGGATGTCGACG
>DAIQND010000209.1:0-3983 GCA_036788555.1 Solirubrobacteraceae bacterium
GAAGCTAGCCATGGCATCCGCCCGAGGGGGAGCTCGCGCATCTGGGGCAACGGCGGTGCCCAGGTGGTTCAGCGGACCGGTGGCCGCTCAACGAGCGGCCATCTCGTCGAGGCCGACCCGCGGGAACTCCTCGCTGAACTGCGCCAGGCCGTGCCGGGTGCGGAAGACCGCGAGCAGCGTCCCATCGGCGCGCTCGATGAGCTCCGCCCACCGGGAGCCTCGCACGACGTCCGCATCCGGGGAGGCGATGCGGCGGGCGATGTGCCAGTCGAGCGGGTCGAGCCGCGCCTGCACCCCGAACTCCCCGGAGAGCCGCTCGAGCGCGACCTCGAACTGCAGTGGCCCCACCGCCGCGAGCACCGGCGCGGGTTCGGTGGCCTGGCGGCGGAACACCTGCACGACGCCCTCATGGTCGAGTTGCTCCAGTGCGCGGTGGAACTGCTTGTACCGCGTGGGGTCGCGATTGTGCACGGTCCGGAAGTGCTCGGGAGCGAGCGAGGGGATCGGGGGGAAGCGCACCGGCTCCCCGGCGTACAGGGTGTCCCCGACGAGCACGTCGGCGGCATTGACGATCCCGATGATGTCGCCCGGGTAGGCGTCCTCGGCCGTCGAGCGGTCCTGGCCGAACAGGTGGTGGGCGTAGGCCATCGTGACGGTGCGTCCGGTGCGCGCGTTGGTGACGCGCATGCCCCGCTCGAACTGACCGGAGCAGACCCGCAGGAATGCGATCCGGTCACGGTGGCGGCGGTCCATGTTCGCTTGGACCTTGAACACGAGCGCCGAGAACGGCGCGTCGACCCCCCGCACCTCGCCGGCGCTCGTACTGCGGCCCGCGGGCGGCGGTGCGATCCGCGCCAGGGTCTCGAGCAGGTGCTCGACGCCGAAGTTCCACAGCGCCGAACCGAACAGCACGGGGGTCAGCTCGCCAGCCGCGAACCGGTGCGCGTCCCATCCACGTCCATCGGCCTCCAGGAGCTCCAGCTCCTCCCGCGCGAGCGCCCATGCCCGATCAGCGGCGGGATCTGTCGCGGAGTCCGACAGCCGCTGTTCGTCGGCGCGCGTGGCCCCGTGCGCGGTCCGCGTGAAGCGGACGAAGGAGCCGCTGCCTGCGTCGAGCACCCCCGCGAACCCGCCGGCGCGTCCCACCGGCCAGCTGATCGGCGTCGTCGACAGCGCGAGCGTCTGCTCGACGTGGTCGATCATGCCCAGCGGCTCCATACCCGGCCGGTCGTACTTGTTGACGAACGTGATCAACGGGATCCCACGGGCGCGGGCGACCTGGAAGAGCTTGAGCGTCTGGTCCTCCACTCCCCGGGCGGCATCGAGCAGCACCACCGCGCAGTCGGCCGCGGCGAGCACGCGCAGGGTGTCCTCGGAGAAGTCGCGGTGCCCGGGGGTGTCGAGCAGGTTGAAGACCGTGCCCTCGTGCACGAAGCGCAGAGCGGTCGAGGTGACCGAGATCCCCCGCCGTCGCTCGAGCTCCATCCAGTCGGAGGTGACCTCCCGGCGGCCCGCGCGCGCCTTGACCGCGCCGGCCTCGCCGAGCGCGCCGCCATAGAGCAGCAGCTTCTCGGTGAGGGTCGTCTTTCCCGCGTCCGGATGGGAGATGATGGCGAACGTGCGTCGCCGCGCCGCCTCCTCAGTGAGGGCGGGCGCCGGGGCGGCGGCGACCTGAGGGAGCCGCTCCTGCGCGCATGCGCTCACGTGGGTCGAGGCTAGCAATCGACCCGCCGGCCGCGGGCGGGCGAAGGCCGGGGCGGGCGGGCGAAGGCCGGGGCGGGAGGCGAGGCCTCGCCGGCGCTCGCCGACTCCGCGAGGAATCCCGCAGCCGCGGGACTCCGATGCCTGACCTGCCTGAGGGTGAGCGATGGGACTCGAACCCACGACCGCCTGGACCACAACCAGGAGCTCTACCAACTGAGCTACGCCCACCGTGGGACGGATGAATCTACCAGCGTGCGCGCACGGTGTTCAGCAACGATCCCCCGGTTGCGCCTCAGCGGGGATGTTCCGCGCCCCGGCGCAACGCGCCGAGATGCAGCGCCCGCGCAGCGCGCTGCCACACGAGCCGCAGGTGCCAGCGATCGCTGGCCCCCCAGAGCATGATCAACGCGCTGCTGGAGGATGTCCCGGACGGTGTGGAATTTCGGTGGCGGTCCGGGTGTGATGTGACTACGCGGCGGCGACGATAGCGTTCTCCTCGGTCGGGGTCGGGTTGGGCTGGTGAAGGGCGACTTCGCGCTCGACGCGGGCGGCGAGCTTGGCGAGGTCCTTGTAGCCGATGATGCGTCGGAACTGCTGCTCGGCTTCGAGCATTCCGGCGGCGGTCCAGCGCAGGCACATCTCGCCGTTCTGCCAGTACTTGACGTTTCGTGCGCTGCGGCGCACGCACTCGATCATCGACTCGCACGGGTTCGTCGACGCGAGCGTCTTCTTCAGCGAGCCTTTGACGCCGAGCCGGGTGACCGTCAGCGTCTCGGCCATCCCCTCGCGCAGCGACGCGGCCGCGCCGGGGTGCGAGCGGTCCAGCTCGCTGGCGAGGGTGGTGAGCTGCTCCAGCGCCCGCTCGTAGTCGCTTTCCGCCCACGCGCGGCGCAGGCGACGCTTGACGAGGTCACGGTCGCGGTCGGCGAGGTGGTCGAGGACGTTGCGCTGTTTGTGGATCTGGCAGCGCTGCACCGGGGTGCGCTTCCCGAGCACGTCGTTGACCGCGGCTCGGAGCGCTTTGGCGCCGTCGATCACGACCAGCACGCCCTGCTCGACATCGAGACCGCGCGCCACGAGGTTTGACAGCAGCTCGCTGGTGACCGTCTTGTTCTCGGTCGACCCCTCCCACAACCCGAGCGGGATCTTCACCCCGTCGGTCGTGATCCCGAGCGCGACAACGCACGTGTGGTCCTTCAGGCCGACCCCGTCGATCATCAGTACCGCCAGGCGCACGTCAGCAAGTGGGCGGGCCATCAGCTCGATCAACGCCTCCTTCGTGCGCGCGACGAACGTCCTCGAGACGGCTGACTTCGACGTCGACCTGGCCGTGGCCTCGACCCGCTCGCCGACCGGCTCCTGCACCCGCCGGTATCGGCGCGTCGAGACACCGGCGAGCATCCGTTCCAACACCACCCTGGAGAGCTGATCGCGCGAGGTGAAGTGCTCATAGGTCCGGCACGGCACCTCCTCCTCGGTGTCCTTCGTGCGCATCCGCGGCCGCTGGACCGCCACGCGCCGGCCGCCGAGCGTGACCGCTCCGTCATCCGTGCCGTGGCGATACGCGCTCCGGTCGGGGTCGTGCTTGCCCTTCGGCCCACACACGTCCTCGACCTCCTCGGCCATCAGCTCCTCCAGCACGCCAAGCCCGACACCGACGCTCAGCGCCAACAGCCCCTCCTTCGCTGCCCCGACGAGCTGCCCCAGCGCCTCCTGGATCCTCGGCGGCAGCGGCTCCTCGACAGCCTCCACGGGCGCGACGACCTTCGATCGCGATACGGTCTGCATGGCGGTTCTCCTGTCTTCGTGCCGGGGCGCCAACCCCGGCGGAATGGACTTGAAGCGCCCTACACGCTGCCAACGGCAGCGGACGAGGGCGGGAGGACCGCCACCTCAACTTCTACGCCACGCGGGACAACCTCTCCGCGAGCACTGCCCGGGCCTGCGCGACGCGCTCGCTGTCGCCGTAGATGTCCTGCCGCTCCTCAGCGGTGTAGATCCCGGCTCGCTCAGGATCTGCTGCATACCCCGCCCGCATGATCTGCGAGAGCGTGTCCTCATCGACAAGCAGCCTCTCCCGGACGCGGGCGCTCACCAGCCGAACGCGCACATCGTCCGGCGTGACAGGCACCGGCGCGACCGCTGGAGGGATGTACACCCGCTCATCAATGCCATCAGGCCAATCCCTCACATCCACCTGCTACCCCGCAGGCCCACTCCGGCTACTGCCTGGACCGCTCTGCCTGCAGCTTGGGCCGCTCGGCCGCGGGTGTCCGGGT
>DAIQND010000210.1:0-3915 GCA_036788555.1 Solirubrobacteraceae bacterium
AAACGCGGGCGCGGGCGACGTGTGAGGGCGCGCGCCGGGCCGGCCCTGGCGGCGCGACCCGCGCCGCGCCGGGGCGGCGCAGTCGCTGGCTGACCGTCCCCGGGCGGCGATGCGCACCGTGATGACGGCGTGGCCTGCGCACGAGACCAGGCGCAGGACGGCTGCTCCGGGGGCCGAGATGACCGCGGCGCCGCTCAGACGTACCGAGTAGCCGCGCGGGTAGTGCAGCGATGGCACGAAGATGTCGGTTTCGCTGCCCGCGGGGAAGTGCCGCTGACCCGACGCGCGGGCGGTGGAATAGGAGAGCGTGAAGACGTCGCTAGCCGGGTCATAGGAGAACCCGGTGGGGGTGCCCGCGACCGCCTGCGGATAGGGCCGGTCGAGCACGGCGAGCTTCTGCGCGTCCACGTTGGCGCCGGTCGGCGGCTTGCCGGGGTCCTTGACCAGCCATTCGGTCTGTGGCGAGCCGGTGGGGTCGCCGCAGCCGCAGTAGGCCCAGTAGTCCCAGCCAACCATGTACTGGTCGGCATCGTCGACGAGCCGCTGGATCGCGCTGAGGTCGCTGGTGGCACCGAACTCGGTGAGCAGCAGCGCGTCGCCGGTCCGCTGTGATTGCGCGTCTGCGTTCTGAAAGACCTGCTGCTCGGCGGTGGTGCAGGGAACGCCCGCCGGGCCGCTCTGAGACGTTCCAAGTTCGCCGGCCAAGCAGTAATCGTGAAAGCTCATCCCGGATTCGGAGTCGCCGGGCCGGCCGATCGAGGTGTTGGCGCCGAAGTCGAAGAAGACGTTCGGCTCGTAGTAGGTGACGACGCGGGGGTCGGCGCGGTGGATCGCGGTGATCACCTTGTGCATGAAGGGCGCAAGCAGCGTCTGGTCGAACACCGGGCAGCCGGCGGGGCTGGCGCAGGTCGGCCACTGCGAGCCCGGCCACGGCTCGTTGAACAGGTCATCGCCCATCACGTACGGGCTGCCCCGGAAGTAAGCGGCGACGTGCTGCCAGGCCGCCGCGTAGCGATCCTGAAGGCCGACTCCGCCGGGGCCCGGGCTGTTGGCCCAGAAGTTGTCGAAGGCGCGCTCGAGCGCCGGCATCGCGACGTAGTTGCCGGGAAAGCCGGTCTGCGGGACCGGCGGGAGCCCGTCGTCCTGCACCGACCACGCCGGCTCGCCCTCGCCCTGGAAGAGCTCGTTGTAGAGATCCTGATGGAAATCCAGCAGCGAGTAGATCCCGTGGCGGCCGAGCATCCTCACGGTGGCGGCGATCCGCGCCAGGTAGCTGTCGTCGTAGACCCCCGGTGACGGCTCGACCGCCGCGTAGATCACCCCCAGGCGGACGGTGTTGAACCCATGGGCCTTCAGGAACGCGGCGTCGTCCGCGCCGAAGCCGGCCGCGTCGGGCGCGTATGGCGCCAGCTTGTAGACCATGTCGACGCCGTGCAGGATCACCACCCGGCCACTGAAGTCGGTGATCCAGCGGCCGGCGTGCGCGAGCGGCGCGTCAGGCTGGGCGCCCGCGGGGGCCGCCCACCCAAGCGCGAGGCTGACGGCGCAAGCGATCACCAGCCCTCTCGCTGACATGGCGCTGATGTTTTCACCGCCGACCGTGCGCGTGCGCCGGTTATCGTGAGGGACTTCGTCTCTGCGCGCCGCGGTCACGTAGGCGCGATCGGATCCCCTACGATTCCTGCGTGAGCGCGCCAGTCGTCGTGATCATGGCTGCCGGGGAGGGGACACGGATGCGCTCGCGCGTACCGAAGCTGCTGCATCCGCTGTGCGGGCGCCCGATGATCGCCTGGTCGGTGGCGGCGGCCAGCGAGGCCGGCGCGGCCAGGGTGGTGGTGGTCGAGGGCCCGGATCGCGAGCTCGAGGAGGTGCTCGACCCGGGCGTCGAGTTCGCGATACAGGCGCAGGCGCGAGGGACGGCGGACGCCGTCAGCTCCGCCTCCGATGCTTTCCAGGATGGCGGCAGCGTGATCGTGCTCAACGGCGATCATCCGCTGATCAGCCCGGAGACGATCCGCGAGCTGGCTGAGGTCCACGAGGCCTCGGGTGCGGCGGCGACGGTGGCGACCGCGGTGCTCGATGACCCGACCGGCTACGGCCGGGTGGTGCGGGCGCCGGACGGGACCGTCGAGCGGGTGGTCGAGACCAAGGCCTCCGGCGACGCCTCAGAGCTCGAGCTGCACATCCGCGAGGTCAACACCGGGATCTACGCCTTCGACGCCCGCGAGCTGGCCTCCGCGCTTGACCGGGTCGAGAGCTCCAACGCGCAGGGCGAGCTCTACCTGCCCGACGTCCTGCCCATCCTCCGCGGCGACGAGCGGACGGTGCTGGCCCACGAGATCTCCGACCCGGGGTCGATGCTGGGGATCAACGACCGGGTGGCGCTGGCCCAAGCGCGCGCGCTCGCCCAGCGCCGGATCCACGAGCGGCTGATGCGCTCGGGCGTGACGATCGTCAATCCCGAGGCGACGGTGGTCGATGTCGGCGTCACGGTTGGCGCCGATGCGGTGATCGCGCCCTTCTCGAGCCTCCACGGCGCCACCTCGATTGGCGCCGGCTCGACGATCGGGCCGGCCAGCACGCTGATCGACGCCACGATCGGCGAGGGCTGTCGGGTGGTGCACTCCTACATCCAGGGAGCCGACGTCGAGGACCGGGTGAGCATCGGCCCGTTCGCCTACCTGCGCCCGGGCACGGTCATGCGCGCCGGCTCCAAGGCGGGGACGTTCGTGGAGATCAAGAACAGCGACGTCGGACCGGGATCGAAGGTTCCGCACCTGTCCTACATCGGTGACGCGGACATCGGCGCCGGCACCAACCTCGGCGCGAGCACGATCACTGCCAACTATGACGGCGCCCGAAAGCACCGCACGACGATCGGCGATGGGGTCAAGACCAGCGTCGACACGACGCTGGTGGCGCCGGTCAGCGTGGGCGATGAGGCGTACACGGGCGCGGGCTCGGTGATCACCAAGGACGTGCCGCCGGGCGCGCTGGGAGTCGCGCGCGCGCGCCAGGAGAACATCGAGGGCTACGCCGATCGCCGCAAGGAGAGCGATGCCGAGACATCCCGTCGGGAGCCGGACCTAAACTCAGCGGGGCAATGAGCCTGCTGGCGCCCCAGCCGACGATGCCGAGCACGCTGGAGCTCGAGTACAGCAAGCGGTTGATGCTCGTCTGCGGTCGCGCGAACCCCGGGCTGGCGGCCAAGATCGCCGCGAAGCTCGGGGTCGAACTGGGCGGGATGACGCTCAAGACATTCGCCAACGGCGAGGTCTACTGCCGCTATGAGGAGTCCGTGCGCGGTGCCGACGTGTTCATCGTGCAGCCGACGTGCGGCAACCCCGACACCGGGCTGACGGCCAACGACGCGCTGATGGAGCTGATGTTCATGGTCGACGCGGCGGTCGGCGGCTCGGCGCACCGGGTGATCGCCGTGTGCCCGTGGTATGGCTACTCACGCCAGGACAAGAAGTCGGCTCCGCGGGAGCCGATCAGCGCCCGGCTGGTGGCGCGGATGCTCGAGGCGGCCGGGATCGACCGGCTGCTGACCATGGACCTGCACTCCGGGCAGATCCAGGGTTTCTTCCAGAAGCCGTGCGACCACATGACCGCGATGTTCATGCTCACCCAGTACTTCGCCGACCTGGGGCTGGAGGATCTGGTGATCGTCGCCCCCGACGCGGGACGGGTGAAGCTCAACAAGGCGTTTGCCTCCAAGCTCGGCGCCGACCTGGCGATCCTCAACAAGGATCGGCCCGCCCAGCAGGTGGCGGAGATCAGCTACGTGATCGGCGACGTGGCCGGCAAGACCGCGGTGCTGGTCGACGACATGATCGGCACCGCCGGCACGCTCAAGGCGGCCGCTCGAGCCGTGCACGAAGCCGGCGCCCGCCGCGTGTACGCCGCCGCCAC
>DAIQND010000211.1:0-3908 GCA_036788555.1 Solirubrobacteraceae bacterium
CGACTCAGCGCAGCAGGAAATCGCCGCCCTCCGCAGCGAGCACGACTCGGCGCGAGAGCAGTTCGAAGCCATCCGCGCCGAGCGCGACTCAGTCCAGACTCAGCTCGAGGATCTGCGCACCGAGTTCGATGCGATGCTCGATCAGCTCGCGGCACTGCGTGCGGAGCGCGACGGCGCGCGTGACGAGTCCGAGGCGCTGCGCATGGAGCGCGACCGCGCGCAGCAGGAGCTCGAGTCCGTACAGGCCGAATCCGCGGCCGCGCGCCGGGATCTTGAGCGTGCGGTCAACGAGGCCCAGGCGAGCCGGGAAGCCGCGCGTGACGAGCTCGAAACCGTCCGCGCGGAGCAGGAAGCGGTGCGCTCGGATCTCGAGCGAGCGGTCAGCGAAGCCCGCGCCAGCCGTGACGCCGCCCGTGAGGAGCTCGAAGGCACCCGTGCCGAACGCGATGCCGCGCAGGAATCTCTGGCCGGCATTCGCAGCGAGCGTGACGATCTCCAGACCCAGCTCACGAGCACCCGCAGCGAGCGGGACAGCGCCCGCAAGGAGCTCGAGGCCGCGCGAAGCATGCAGGAGGAGAGCGAGCATCAGCTAGACGCGGTCCGCGGAGAGCGCGATACCGCGCAGGAGCAGCTCGTCGCCGCTCGCGCCGACCTCAAGGCCACCCGCGCCGAGCTTGAGCAGATGACCGCCCAGGCGCAGGCCAGCAGCCAGGCCGCGGCCGAGGCCGAGCAGCGGCTGGTCGAGATGGGCGATGTCGAGCGCCGCGTCCTCGAGGCCCACGGCACGCTGGAGAAGATGCGCAACGACTTCGAGCTCGAGCGCGAGGGCTACGCGGTGGCCGAGCGTGATCTCCGCTCTCGCCTGGCCGCCGAGACCGAGCGCCAGCAGAAACTCGAGGCGGCGCACACGGCGCAGCAGGAGCAGCTGGAAATGCTGCTGGTACAGAACAAGGCCCTGCTCGACACCTTCGCCCGGGCCAGGCAGCTCTCCGCAGCGCTGGCCGAGGGCACCCAGGAGCTGGCCTCGGCGTTCGAGAATCCGATGCTCGACGCTGCACCCGCGCCTCAGAGCCCCGACGGCGCCGAGGAGGCCGCGGCGAACGGCGGGGACCCTGAAGCCGAACACGACGGCGCCGGCGCGCTCACTGCGGCTGACGAGCGCGAAGACTCAAGCCACGAGGACGAGGACGAGGACGATGCGGACGCGCCCCCGGTCTCCGCCGGCACGCCCCGTTCTCGAGCCAAGGCCTAATCGCTCGGCGATCTGGCCAAGAGCTAAGAATTCCGCGTCTGCTGTCGAATAGATATCCGACGACTGTCAGGCGGGCGCCCAGGCTGGAAGGGCCGCGCTCGCGGGTGAGCCTCGGCGACTCACCGCCCGCCCGTCACTTCTGCCCCGCCGCACACGGCGGTCGCCGCACACGGTAGCGTTGCGGAATGGGTGCTGACTGGCCGTCTCTCTCCTATCCCGAGTGGAGCCAGACCTGCGACACGCTGCACGCCCATACGCAGGTGCTCGGGAAGCTCGCGGTCGCGCTCGCGCCGCCCGAGCCCCAGCTTCAGCACGCGGCGCTGCGGCTTACGGCCAGAGGATGGGAGACCGCACCGCTTCCTGCGCCAGACGGCGAAGGAGCTGTCGTGGTCACGCTCGACCTTCACCGGCACGCGGCGACCGTCGAGCACAGCGCCGGCCGAGCAGCTGCGGTCCCCCTCGCTCCGGACCGGCCAGTCGCCGACGTGACGAATGAGCTGCTCCGAGCTTTCGCCGAGGTGGCCGGTCCTGTCGAGATCAACTCCACCCCCCAGGAGGTGCCGTGGAGCGTTCCGCTCGCCCAGGACCGCGAGCACACACGCTACGACGCGGCCCGGGTCGAGGATTACCTGTCCGCGGCAACACGGGTGGCGCTGGTTCTGGCCGCCTTCCGCGCCCCGTATCGCGGGCGCTCCACGCCCGTCAACGCCTGGTGGGGTTCGTTTGACTTGGCGGTGAACCTGTTCTCAGGGGTTCCGGCGACTCCACCCTCCGGCGACTTCATCATGCGCAACGCGATGGACGCCCAGGAGGTGGCGGTGGGTTGGTGGCCCGGCGACGCGCGCTACGAACGGGCGGCTTTCTACGCCTACGCCCACCCGGCTCCGGACGAGTTTGCCGGTGCCCGGCTCTCACCCCCGGAGGCGCGGTGGGAGGCGGCTCTCGGTGAATACGTGCTCGACTGGGAGGATGTGATCGCAAGCCCGGAGCCCCATGAGGCTGCGCTCGAGTTCGCACGTTCTGCGTTTCGCCACGCATGTGCGGTCTGCCAGTGGGACCCCTCGCTGCCGGCGAGCGCAGAAGGCGACCCGCCGCCGCTTACCTAGAACGCGCCCCCGGAGCGCGCGGTGACCCTGGCGGCGCACGCTCCCGGAGCGCGCGGTGACCCTGGCGGCGCGCGCCCCCGGAGCGCGCGGTGACCCCGACGGCGCGCGCCAGGCCTGGTTTCACGCGACATTCGCCTGCGGTGGCGCGCCGCGGCGAGCCACGGCGCTGCGGTTCTGTGCCGGGCGGACAAGTGCGTCGCGGGGAGGTTGAATTCGCGCCGCTTGGCGCAGCCGCGGCTCGCGAGATCCGATGATCGCCCAGGCGTGCAATCCCACGATCACGACCAGAACCAGCACGGCAAGTACAGCGTTGACGATGATGACTCCTACCACGTTGCCTCCTTTGTTCGTTAGCGTGAACAAAGGTTCGGCGACCGGCAAAAGAGAGGTCTGTGATTGCCGTATGACCGCCCTAAGAGCATGCGCGCCAGGGCGGCTGGCCCGCGGCACCACGCGCTATCACCAGGGTCGGGTGACGCTTCCCGGCGTTCGCTTCGCGGCCAGCCAAGTCGCTGGGCGTTCACGGTCCTTCCGAGGTCGCTGCCACCGCTGAGGCCCGCTCGAGCTCACGGAATCGCAGCACGCTTCGAACGCTGTCACGCTGGCGCCGCGGATCATCCCCCGCCGACAGAGCCGAGTATCCGAGCGTTCGACTCCACACTCAGTGGTTAGGCCAACGGCGCGGCCGATCCTCACGGGCAAGTTTGGCGGGTATGGATTACCTCCGGCCCTCGGGGCGAGAAACTGTCGGCGCTCCTTCCCGGGGCCCGGGACTATCGGCCAACGGTTGGTGTCCGTGCACCACACGATCCAGCGAACTCGTCATGGAGCATGCGCCGATGAGAAGGCGGTCAGGATCGCGTCGCACAGGCGCTCGGGCTGTCCGCCAGGCGGCCAGGCTGCTCAGGCCGGTCGGAGCCCGAGCACCATCTTGCGCCGCTACCTACGATCGCTTCGTGATGCACGAACCAACCCATCACGGGCCGGGCGATGCATCCCCAGCCAACCAACCAATGAAGCACGCAGGCTTGCGCTTTCAACCGACGCAGCGGCGATCCCGATCGCCGAGATCGAAGTCCTCGCCAAGAGCGACGAAACCCGCCAAGCGGCCGGCTGATCCAACGCCGTACACCTACGTGTGCGAGACCACCGCGGTCAGTGACGCCGGCATCGACGGGCGCGCCTATCGCAGAGAATCGGTGCGAGTCCCGCGGCGACCGCTCACGGCTCCTCATAGCGAACATGGCACCGCGGTGACTGCATAGCCATGGAGCAGCAGCACCTGCAATCGGCACGCGGACCGGCAGACCTGCATGAGCGGTCGCGCAGGCTTCCGGCGCCCGGCGGGAGCCACCTGCTCCGCACGGAATGCGAGCATCCGCCGGGCCGGCTTAGTCTGCCGCCGCCGAACACGGCGGCACTCAGTCCTGCGCGATCACTGAACCGGGTCTGTGTCAGCCGAGTAGCCCTCAGCGTTCTCCCAGACGAACCGAGTCGTACCGTCCGGCGTGCGTAAACCACTGGATGACAGGCCTTTCAAGAGGGAGGTG
>DAIQND010000212.1:0-3783 GCA_036788555.1 Solirubrobacteraceae bacterium
GGTGCGGCTGGTCGTGCATGCACTCCAGGCACTGGACGACCGCCTCCTGCATCTCATCGACCACCTCGCCCCGCTCGCCGCTCTCGGGATCGATCCGGTGTATTCCCTCGTAGTGGACTTGGACCTCCAGGTTCTGCGACCAGCAGCGGTAGCAGCGCAGCCAGCTCTTGACCGAGGTTGAGCCCTCCATCAGCCTGATTCTACGATCCCATCGTGAGCGGACAACCGGAGCCGCCGGCGACCCCCGCGGAGGACCAGCCGCTGGGCGTCGTGCTAGCCGGGGGACTGGGCCGCCGGATCGGCGGCTCCAAGGCGATCGTCGAGCTCGGACACCGTCCGCTGATCTCCTATCCGCTGGAGGCCATGTGGCGGGCGGTGGGCAACGTGGCGATCGTGGCCAAGCTCGACACCGAGCTACCGAGCGTCCCCGGCGCCGTGGTCTGGATCGAGCCCCAGGAGCCGCGCCACCCGCTGACCGGGATCGTCCACGCGATCAGCATGGCCGAAGGCAGAGCGGTGGTGGTCTGCGCATCGGATATGCCGTTGGTCACGCCGGGGCTGATCGAGCTCATCGCCGCGGCCGACGCGGGCGGCGCCCCCGCCGTCGTGGCGGGTTTCCGAGGCTCGATCCAGCCGCTGCTGGCCCGTTACGAGCCGGCGGCGCTGGGTCCGCTGTCAGCGGCGGCCCGACGCGGCGGAATCCCCCTGCGCCAAGCGGTGGCGGCGCTCGATCCGGTGATCCACGAGGTCGCGGATTCCGACTGCCTGTTCAACGTCAACAGCCCCGATGAGCTGCTCCAGGCGGCGGCGATGCTCGACCGCCGGCGGGCTAACCGAAGGTGAAGTCGTAGGCGCTCACGCCGGGCGGGACCTCGACGGTCAGATCGTGGAACTCCGCCCGGGGCAGCGAGACCAGCGTGTAGAGGCGCTGCGCCTGGACGATCACCGGCGCCAGCGGGTGACCGTCGAGCAGCACCCGCACGGTTCGGGCGATTCCGCCCGCTGAGGTCATCACCAGGTAGACGTGCGCGGCCTGGAAGCCGGCCTGGATCGAGGCGCCCGGGGCCGTCGGGGTGGCGTCCTCGTCGGTGACCCGCCAGTCGCCGTGCAGCGCGAACTCGTTGAGCGCCGGGTGGGCCACCCCGGGGAAGTGGTGCGATCCCGGAGCCAGCGGCTGGGCGAACCCCTGCGAGCGCTGATCGTCGAGGTAGGTCTCGGGCGTGGCCAGCCCGGTGGACGGGAAGATCGCGCGGGCGCCCATCGGCGGCGGCAGGTCGCGCACCCCCGCCTGGTAGAGCAGCGCGCGGACCGCCGCCTCGCTCTGCTTGTAGTCGCCCTCGCCGAACTGGGCGTGGCGGACCTCGCCGCGGGCGTCGATCAGGTACTCGGCCGGCCAGTACTGGTTCTGGTAGGCGTCCCAGGTCCCGTAGCGGTTGTCCTGGACAACCGGATAGCGGATCCCGTCGGACTGAACCGCCTGCAAGACGTTTGAGGCCTGCTGCTCGAAGGTGAATTCCGGCGTCTCCACGCCCACCACCTCGAGCCCGTATGGGTGGTAGGTGGCGTAGAGTCCCTTGAGGAACGGCAGCGTGCGGATGCAGTTGATGCAGGTGTAGGTCCAGAAGTCGATCAGCACGACGTGTCCGCGCAGCCCGCCGATCGTCAACGCCCGCCCCCCGGGCGTGTTGAACCACCGCTGGGTGTCGCTGAAATCAGGCGCGGTGCCCAGGTCGGGCAGGGGCGGCGTCTTGACGCCCGCGATCGCCACGCCCGCGACCGGCGCGACGGCGACGGCCGCCGCCTCCCGCTGGCGCCGGGCGAAGCGCGACGCGGGCCGAAGCGAAGCGAGCCGGGTCTGGACGGGACTCGAGTTCTCCAACGACTTCGTCGGGTCGGTGAGGAAGGCCGGCAGGCTGGCATCGCGCGCCAGCGTCTCCTCGAAGCGGACGTCGAGGTTGGCCGCCATCAGCGCCCCGGTGGCGATCAGCACCACGCCCAGCGTCCGCTCGACCACCAATCCCCCCGCGACGCGGCGAATCCGGCCGACGACGGCGCGGCCGCCGAGCCCGTAGACGAGCATCACCGCGGCCAGACCCACGGCGTAGGCGAGCGCGACTGCGGCGATGCGCGCCGATGGGCCGGTGGAGGCGCTGACGGCGGTGACGGCGGCCAGGATCGGCCCGGCGCAGGGCGCGCACACGAACCCGAGCGCGGCGCCGACGCCAAGACCCGAGCGGAACCCGCTGCCCCGGGTCCGCGGCCCGAAGCGCGCCATCCGCGAGAGCGGCGCCTGAAGGCGCGCGGCCAGCGCGGGGAACAGCATCGCCAGACCAAAGGCAAACAGGGCAGCGATCGCCAGGTCCCGGGCGGCGCCGCTGGCCAGCCCGACGCCCTTGACCAGCTGGGCGAGGGCGAGGATCGCCACGGTGAAGGTGGCGGCCAGGCCGAGAACGATGCCCAGCGGCCGCCGGCGGCCGCCGACCGCGCTTGCCGACAAGAGCGCGGGGAGCACCGGGAGCACGCACGGGGTGATCGCGGTCCCAGCGCCGGCGAGCAGCGCGAACAGCATGAGCAGGAGCATCGGTTGCTGTAGATGATCCTGCGTCGGAGATTACGAGGCGGTTAACCTCCGATTGCCGACATGGTCCGGGCCGGCTGGATGAACCCGGGCTCGCCGACGTGATGCTTGAGCTCCTTGCGCCACACCGCGTCGCGGATGATCTGCTCCAGCTCGCGGGCCTCCGCCCCGGCCCGCAGCGGCCCGCGCAGATCGGTCTCGTTGAGCGAGAACAGGCAGGTGCGCAGGCGGCCATCGGCGGTCAGGCGGATCCGGTTGCAGTCGGCGCAGAACGGCTCAGACACCGGGTTGATGAAGCCGATCCGCCCGCGCCCGTCGGCAAATCGGTACACACGGGCGGTGGCCGAGGGCTCTCGCGGTGTCGGCTCGAGGGGGTGGACGGCGTGGATCGCGGCGCGGATCTCACGTCCGCTCAGCACCTGCTCGCTGCTCCAGTTGCGGTCGGCATCGAGCGGCATGAACTCGATGAAGCGCACCTCGTACGGCGTGCGTCGCGCGAGCTCGGCGAACGGCAGCAGCTCCTCCTCGGTGAACCCCCGGATCGCCACCGCGTTGATCTTGATCGGGTGCGCCTCGGGGAACTGGGCCAGCGCTTCGAGACCGCGGAGGACCTGGGGCAGCGCGTCGCGCCGAGTCAGCTCGAAGAAGCGGTCGCGCTGGAGGCTGTCGAGCGAGACGTTGAAGCGATCGACGCCGGCGCGCACGAGCGCTTCGGCGTCACGCTCGAGCAGAAACCCGTTCGTGGTCACCGAGACCTCCCGCAGGTCCTCGACGGCCTTGAGCATCGATACCAGCCGGGGGAACTCGCGGCGGACCAACGGCTCCCCGCCGGTGAGACGGACATCGCGCACGCCCATCGCGGCCAGCACCCCGACCAGCCGCGTGATCTCCTCAAAGCTCAGCACCTCGGCGCGCTCGAGCCACGGAAGCCCCTCCGCGGGCATGCAGTACTGGCAGCGGAAGTTGCACCGATCGGTGACCGACACCCGCAGATCGCCGATCAGCCGGCCATGTCCGTCACGCAGGGGCTCGAGCTCCATGCTGCTAAGCCTACCCTGGGGGTGGCGGTAGCACCCGAGTGGCCGGCAGGTCATCCGCGAGCAGACTGAAGCTGACCATATCCTCCTGTCCGAGCTTGCCGCGGTACCAGGCCCGCAGCGTGGCCTCGCGGGTGAAGCCGGCGCGGCCCGCCACGCGCTGGGAGG
>DAIQND010000213.1:0-3773 GCA_036788555.1 Solirubrobacteraceae bacterium
GCTGCTCGAGCGCGGCGGCGTGCATCACCGGGCGGTAGAGCTGCGCGCGGCCCTTACCCGAGCGCTTGGCCTCGTACAGCGCAAGGTCGGCATCTCGGAGGATCTCCTGTGCGTTCTGAACGTCGTCGGCGCAGGCGATGCCGATGCTCGCGCTGGGGGTGATCGCGCGGCGGTCAATTTCGATCGGCGCACCGAGCTCCCGCAGGATCCGCTCGGCGATCCGCGGCGCGCGGACCTTCGAGTCGATCCCTGAGATCAGCACCGCGAACTCATCGCCGCCCATCCGCGCCACCATGTCTCCCATGCGCACGCAGGTGCTGAGGCGGCGCGCCACCTCGCCCAGGAACTCGTCGCCCGCCGCGTGGCCGAGGCTGTCGTTGACCGTCTTGAAGTTGTCGAGGTCGATGAACAGGACCGCGGTCTCGGTGTCCGCGGTGGCGTGGGCTAGACGTTCCTCGAAACGCGCCCGGTTGGCCAGCCCCGTCAGCGGGTCGTGGAAAGCGCGGCGGCGGAGCCCCTCGCTCAGCTTCTGGCGCTCGGTGATGTCCCGGCTGTTGAGCACGACGCCGCCGACCTTGGGGTCCTCGAGCAGGTTGTTGAACACCGTCTCAAGCCAGCGCACGCTCCCGTCGGCGTGGCGCCAGCGGCATTCGACCGGCTTGGTCGACCCCTCGTTGCGGATCCGCCGGAAGCTCTCGTCCATCAACGACGCGTCGTCGGGGTGCAGCAGGTGGGCGATCGGGGTCCCGGGCTGGACGTCAGCTTCAAAGCCCAGCATCTGCGCGATGCCGGGGCTGTGGTAGCGCACGCCGCCGCCGCCGTCGACGATCACCACCAGATCCATCGAGCTGTCGATCAGGGCCCGCATCCGGGCGTCGGCGGCGCCGACGCTGCGCAGCAGCCCGACGCAGGCGGCGAGGATCGCCACGCTGAAGGCGATCGCGTACGGCATGTTGCTCTCGCCGGTGGGTCCCGAGAGCCGGATCAGCGCCCACGGCGCGGCCAGCCCGAGCAGCGCGGCCAGCGCCAGCCAGCGCCTGAGCGGCGCGTGCAGCTTGTCGCGCAGGACCGTCCTGCCGGGGCCACGTCCTCTGCTCCGTGAAGCCAGCCGATGCAACTTCGTGCAAACCCTTCCGTGGAAAACCGGCAGCCGAGCTATCTCTCGCGAGACCTCTAGCTTTGCGTCCCCGGCTCGCACCGGGTTTGCCACTTATCGGCAGGTTGAATGATCTGGCTCTGAAATCGACCGCCGAGCCCGGCAGCTGAAGACGGACTAGACCGATGTTCGAAGGAGTGAGGTCCGGACTTCGAGCACGCCGCTACGCCGGTGCATCGGCCCAGGGCACCACGACCGCGTCCTCGTGTGGTGAATCACGCGCCACGACGTACTCGGCAGGTTGGCTGCTCGAGCCATTTTCGAGCACGTGCGTCTCGCGCGGCGGGACGTAGACCAGGTCGCCCGGCTCCAGGGTCACCTCCTGCTCGAGGTGATCACCCCACTTGACCCGCAGCGACCCCGACAGCATGTAGACCGCGCTCTCGCATCCCTCGTGATAGTGCGGACGCGACTGTGCGCCGGGAGGCACGCGAAACACGCCCATGTAGATGTTGCGCGCCCCCGAGGTGGCCTGCGAGATCTCAGAGCCGCCGACGACGCCGCGGGGGACGTCGCGGTCGGGGCCGGGCTTGATCACCTGCATGAACGGCAGTCTATTGGCGGGTTGTGGTCAGTTCAGCGATGGGTCGAGGGGCATTCGCGCCACCAGCGCGTAGCTCCCGCCCTTGCGGGTGAGCACCGAGGACCACAGCTCGAGCGGAGAGGTCGAGAACACGTCCGGCTGCCGCGCTGGATCGATGATCCAGTCCCCGCGCTCCATCTCCTCGTCGAGCTGTCCCGCGCCCCAGCCCGAGTGCCCGACGTAGGCGCGGGCACGCCGGAGTCGGTCCTGGAGGTCCTCGAGCGGGGGCCCGCCGGTCCCGAGCACGCCGATGTCCTCAAAGGCCAGGAGCGCAGCGTCGCTGACGGTGTCGAACTGAGCGAGGGTGATGACGGTCGAGGGCTGCACCGGGCCGCCGATGAACAACGGCTCCTCGGAATCGACCACCGGCCCAAGCTCGGGTACCGCCTCGCCGACCGTGGTCTCCGACGGCCGGTTGAGCACCAGCCCGAACGCCCCGTCCTGGCTGTGTTCGACGATCAGGACGACCGTGCGCCAGAAGTTGGGGTCGAGCAGGCGCGGCCCGGCGATCAGCAGCTGGCCCCTGAGCGAGTCCATCATCGCGCCCCGATCACAGCCCGAGCGAGCGGCCGAGGATCTCCTTCATGATCTCGTCGGTGCCGCCCCCGATCGGCCCGAGCCGCGCGTCGCGGGCGGCCCGCTCCAGGCCCGACTGGGCCAGATAGCCGTCGATGCCCTGGATCTGTAGGCAAGCGTCCATCACCTCAAAGGCCGAGCGCTGGGTGGCCAGCTTGGCGATCGTCACCTCTCGGGTCGCATCCGCGCCGGCCACATAGCGTCGCAGAGCCGCGTAGGTGATGTCGCGGCCGGCCTGGAGCTTGGTGGCGATCTCCGCCAGCTGGTGCCGGATGCCCTGGCTCGGCCGCCGCTCGCGCAGGTAGGCCAGCGCTCGCTCGAGCGCGACCTGCATCGCGCCCACGGCCCCGAGCGACATCAGCAGCCGCTCCCACTGGAAGTTGGCCATGATCAGGTAGAAGCCCTGGTTCTCTTCGCCGAGCAGGTTCTCCGCGGGGACGTACACATCGTCGAGGGTGATCAGCGCGGTGTCCGAGGCGTGCCAGCCCAGCTTCTGGAGCGGACGCGACTCGACCCCCGGACCACGCTCGATGACCAGGAACGAAAGCCCGTGGTGACCGCCCTGGTCCGCCGTCTTGACCGCCGTGACGATCAGGTCGGCGCGGATCCCGCCGGTGATGAACGTCTTCGAGCCGTTGACCACATAGCCGCCGTCAACCCGCGCAGCACGGGTACGGATCGAGGCGACGTCCGAACCGGCGTCGGGCTCGGTGATGGCGAGCGCCGCCAGCTTCTCGGCGCGGATCCCGGGGACCAGGTAGCGCTGCTTCTGCTCCTCGGAGCCGAAGCGGGCGATCGGCGGCAGGGCGATCCCGCTGTGGGCGCCGATGCCGGCCGCCACTCCGCCCGAGCCACAGCGCGCGAGCTCCTCGACGAACACGGCGTCGGCCACCGGGTCGGCGGCGCCGCCGTACTCTCGCGGGAACTTCAGCCCCAGGTAGCCAAGCTCGGCCAGCCGGTGGAAGACCCGGTCGGGAAAGCCGCGCGCCTCCTCCCACTCGGGCGCGTGGGGCAGCAACTCGGTCTCGACGAATTCGCGCACCTCGAGGCGGAGGCGCTCGTGCTCCGCGGTGAACGGCGGGATCGGAGCGCCCACTACAGCCCGTAGGAGCGGCCGATCACCTCGAGCATGATCTCGTCGGTTCCGGCGCCGATCCGGTTCAGGCGCAGGTCACGCCACACCCGCTCGATGCCGTACTCCTTCATGTACCCGTTGCCGCCGTGGATCTGGATGCATTCGTCGGCCACCTCGACGGCGATCCGCGCCGCGTAGAGCTTGGCCATCGTGATCTCACGCACCGGGTATTCGCCGTTCTGAAAGCGCCAGGCGGTCGTATAGACCATCTGGCGGGCGGTCTCGATCTTGGTGGCCATCTCGGCGAACTTGTGGCGGATGACCTGGAAGTTGCCGATCGGGCGGCCGAAGGCGGTGCGCTCCTTGGCGTACTGGAGCGTGCG
>DAIQND010000214.1:0-3247 GCA_036788555.1 Solirubrobacteraceae bacterium
CGGCGTCGGCCACGTGGACGAGCTCGAGATCGCCGCCGGCTACCCGAACCTCGACATGGCCATGCTCTAGCTGTGCGGAGAGTTCAAGCGCGGCTTCGCTGAGCGCCTCCTGCAGCCGACGGGTCAGCGACGATTCCAGCGCGACCGCCAACAGCTCGGCTGCGCGCGCCGTCTGCTCGTCGCCGAGTGCGGCGACATGCGCCAGATCCTCGGAAACGGCCGACACGTACGTTGATGTCTGCATGATGCGGTCATGATGACATCAAATAGGCGTCAATGTCAAGTCACGACGATGTCAACTCGTGCCTGCGGGACCGGTGTCGAGGCTTTGCTGGCCCCGCTCGAGCTCCAGCAGCAGCCGCTTTCGGCCGAGCCCGCCGGTGTAGCCGCCGAGGCCGCCGGTCGAATGCAGCACCCGGTGGCAGGGGACGATGATCGGGAGCGGGTTGGCGCCCAGCGCGTTGCCGGCGGCGCGTGAGCCGCGGGGGCTGCCCGCCCGCTCGGCCACCTGCCGGTAGGTGGAGACCGCTCCGAACGGGATCCCAGCCGTCGCCCGCAGGACGCGGCGGCCGAAGCCCCGCGTCAGGCGCCAGTCGAGCGCGAGCTCGAAGCGGCGCCGGTCCCCGGCGAAGTACTGGTCGAGCTCCCGCCGCGGCTGATCCAAACGCGCGGGCGCGAGGAGGATCCGCGGCGAGACGGTCGCCGCCAGGCGCTCGAGCGTCTGCTCGAGCTCGGAGTCGTGATCGATGTAGGCGATCCGGACCAGTCCGCGCCGGGTTGCCGCCAGCAGCAGCCGTCCGGCCGGCGTGTCAAGCGTCGCGTAGGCGATGTCGAGCAATCGCGCTGATTCGGCGGCAGGCGCGAGCTCGGGTGGTCTCGCTGCCGGCGGGTTGGCCAGCGCCCGCTCGAGCTCGGGGAAATCCAGGTCGCTGGTGGCGTTCTCGTCAGTCACGGCTGATCTCCGTTCGCAGTCGTTTGAGTCCCTCGTGCACGTTGCGGCGCGCCGCCTGCGCGGTGGTGCCCATCACCGAGGAGATCTCGGCGTAGTCGGCGTCGATCACGAAGCGCAGGACGATTGCCGTCCGCTGCTTGGCGGGAAGCCGGCGAACGCCGGCCCAGAGGTCGTGGTCGAAATCGGTGGAGGCAGCACCGGCGCAGTCGGGAGGTTCGGCAAGCAGAGTGGCGCCGACGCGGCGACGGGTGTGGTCGATCGCCTTGCGGTGCGCGATCGTGAACAGCCAGCCGCGGAGGTTGGCGCTGCTTCTCAACCGCGGGTAGCCCCGCAATGCCGATAGGCACGTCTCCTGGTAGCAGTCATCGGCGTCGTTGCGGCCGACCGCGGCGACCAGGAACCGATGGATGTCCGGACCGTGGGCGTCAAGCAGCTTCTGAAACGGCGGCAGGGTCACTGGGGATGAAACGCGGCGGGTCGTCGGTTTGTGAGATCGAAGTGCTCCGGGTCGCGGCAAGACTGCCACCAGGCCTTTCTCAGCCGCATCGCATCGGGTATACACAGGCCCATGGCACGCGCAATCTGGTCGGGAGCGATCAGCTTTGGCCTGGTCAACGTCCCGGTGAAGCTTTACTCGGCGACTTCACCCAAGACGGTGCGGTTTCATCAGCTCTCCAGCAAGACCGGCGCCCGGATCCGCCAGAAGCGGGTCGACCCGTCGACCGACGAGGAGGTTCCCTACGAGGACATCGTCAAGGGCTATGAGATCACCCCGGATCGCTACGTGGTGGTTCAGCCCGAGGAGCTCGAGCAGCTCGATCCCAAGGCGACGAGGACGATCGATATCGAGGAGTTCGTCGATCTGGAGGAGATCGACCCGATCTACTACGACCACTCCTACTACCTGGCGCCGGCGTCGGGTGGTGCCAAGGCCTACCGGCTGCTGCTGGACGCGATGAAGGAGGCGGGCAAGGTGGGGATCGGCAGGGTCGTGATCCGCTCCAAGCAGCAGCTGTGCGCGCTTCGCCCCACCGGTGAGGTTCTGACCCTGACCACGATGCTGTGGGGCGACGAGGTCCTCTCGCCCGATCGTCTCGAAGAGCTCGAGTCATCCAACGAGGCGGAGGCGTCGGAGCGCGAGCTGCGGATGGCCGAGCAGCTGATCGAGTCGCTGTCGGCCGACTTCGAGCCCCACAGGTTTCACGACGAGTACCGCGAGCGGGTGCTCAACCTGATCGAGCGCAAGGCCGCCGGCGAGGAGATCGCGGTCCAGCCGGAGGTCGAGGAGCCGGCCGCGGCGCCGGACCTGATGGCCGCGCTGGAGGCCAGCCTCGCGGCGGTGCGCGCCGACGGGGGGCAAGCGAAGAAGAAGCGTGCGCCGGCACGCAAGCGGGCAGACAAGACGACCGCCGCCACGGGCGGCCGTCAGGCTCGGAACAGCCGAAGCCGCTAGGCCCTCAGCGCCGGCGGCGCCGCGACGGATCGCCGAAGCTGCGCTGGCCACACCCGCTGGTACTCTTTGCGCTCCGCGCCAACGGCCTCTGGACCCCTGGGCGCAAAGCCTCATCGGTATGGCTCGCACTTCCCCACCAGGGGCCACCGGCCTCTACGACCCTGAAAACGAGCGCGATGCGTGCGGGATCGCGCTGGTCGCCAAGCTTCGCGGCGAGGCCAGCCATGCGGTGGTCGAGAAGGCGCTCGACGCCCTGGAGAACCTCGAGCACCGCGGCGCCGAAGGTGCCGACCCAAACACCGGAGACGGCGCGGGGGTCCTGCTCCAGATCCCCGACGCGTTCCTGAGGGCCGCCGCGGCGGGGGTCGACCTGCCGCCGCCGGGCCGCTACGGCGTCGGGGTGTGCTTCCTGCCCAACGATCCCGAGCGCCAGGTGGTGCTCGAGCAGCTGATCGAGGAGACGATCGCTGCCGAGGGCCAGCGCGCGCTCTGGTGGCGAGACGTGCCGGTCGATGACCGCCACGTCGGCGACACCGCCCGGCTATCGGCTCCGGTCATCCGCCAGGTGCTGATCGAGGCGGCGGACGATCTCGCCGACCAGGACGCGTTCGAGCGCCGGCTGTACGTGATCCGCCGGCTGATCGAGCGCGCCGCCGGACCCGAGCTGTCCCTGCCCAGCTTCTCGAGCCGGACGATCGTCTACAAGGGAATGCTCACCGCGCCGCAGCTGCCGCGCTACTTCACCGATCTGCGTGACCCGCGAATGGCCTCGCGGCTGGCGCTGGCGCACGCCCGGTTCTCGACCAACACCTTCCCGAGCTGGGAGCTGGCGCACCCCTACC
>DAIQND010000215.1:0-2535 GCA_036788555.1 Solirubrobacteraceae bacterium
GCGCGGCACCACACGGCTTTCGATCGGATACCCGAGCCGCTCCACCGACTGCTCAAGCAACGCGCGGCTTCCAGATCACCGAGGAAGTATCTGGCATCCGCCAGATACTTCTCCTGCAGCGCCCGGTTGCGCGGCGGCACGTCCGGATCGGCGTCCATGACCCGCACCAGCAGGTCAGCCGCCTCCTTGAATGCGCCCGCATGCAGTGCCTCGCGGCCCGCCAGCTCAAGGTACGGCGCCGCGCGTTTCGCCATCCCAGCCCCCATCCAGTGGTGGGCGAGCAGCTCAGGACGGTCCTTGGCGGCAGCCGTCCTGCGCGCCTCGTACGACTCGGCGAGGGCGCGATGCGTCTGCCGGCGCTGAGACTGGGTGAGCACGCCGTAGACGACCTCCTGGATGAACTGTGCCAGAAGATGTAGCGGCCGCGCGAGGGTCCGGGCGCGAGGAGACCGAGTTCACGGGGCGCTTCGAGCTCATGCGGGATATCGATCTCCGAAGCCGCCGGGCGCGTCGCGGCGACCTCCTCGGCCCGGAAGCTCCGCCCGATGACAGCGGCAGTCTTGAGCGTCAGCTGCTGCGCGGACGGCAGCCGGCGTACTGCCCCAGGATCGCGCTCTCGATCGAGGCGGGGACCCCGACGTCGGCGCGAGGCGCGAGCCGCCCGCCGGTGCCGGTGACCTGGATGGCCCCGCTCTGGATGAGCATCTCGAGCAGGGCCTCGCAGAAGAATGGGTGCCCTGTCACACGCTCGACGACGAGCCTCAGCATGTCCGGATCAACGCTCTCGGTACCGAGCCGCTGCCGCACGAGTGCCGTGGTGTCCTCAGCCGAGAGCGGGCCGAGTGCGATCACGCGAGCGGAGCTGCCTCCTCGGACTCGGTCCCGCTCCGATGGAAGCTCACCTTCGGAGCGGCCGACTCGTTCGGTGACGATCGTGAGAAGCGGAGGTGCCGGATCGTCCGCGACGAGCCGAGCGAGAACCGCCCACGACATGGAGTCGAACCACTGCGCGTCCTCGACTATGAGAACGGTCGGCGAGGTCTCCGCCAGCCTTCGCAGACCGAGGCTGATCAGCGCGTTGAGCTGTTCGCTGCGCGCCTCGCCGGACGATGCCCGGGTCTCGGCCGTCTTCGGCAGGGAATATGCCAGGAACGGGTTGAGGAGCGGCAGAAGCGCCGGCGAGCGGTGCCCCTCGCCGAACAGCTCAGCGAGCTGCTCCGGTGAGGTCACGTCCTTGAGCAGCGCCTTGAGCAGGGGGCTCCAAGGCTGATCGGGGGTGCCGCGCTCAATCGTGCCGGCGCCAACCCGGAGCACTCGGGCTCTCCGCTGCCTCGCCGTGCGGGCGGCGTAGCGAGCGAGGGCCGACTTCCCGATCCCGAGCTCTCCCTCGATGAAGAGCGTTGCACCGACTCTTTGCCCCAGGAGCTGCTCGAGCGCCTCATCGATCGCGGCCCGCTTCGGCCTCCGGCCGACCACGACGCGCCAGCCGCCTCGGCCGCCCGGAGCCCGAGCAGCCGGTGCACCCGCACCGGATCGGTTCGGTTCTTGACCGCCAGGAACCGGTGGCCCTCGGCCTCGAGCGCGAGGGAGGTCGTATGGAAGGTTTCCTCGTCGATGAGGATTCCCTCGACCCCCGGGGTGCTGAGACGGGAGGCGAGGTTGACGGCGTCGCCGAACAGGCTGAACTCACGGCGGGAGTCGTTGCCGAAAACGCCGCAGCAGACACGTCCGGAACTCAGGCCAACACTCCCCGGAACTCCCAGGTTGTTCAATCTGGCCGTCAGTTCGAAGGCGGCCTGCAATGCCCGGCCCACATTGTCCGCGTATGCACGGGGAGGAAGCCCGAACACTCCGGAGAGGAGGATTCCCTTCCTCAGGCCCGGCGATCCGGGCCCGAGATCAACGGCTACTTGCTCACCAGTGCACGCCGCGCGTGAGCTCGGCGAACGCCCGCGCCTGCGGGGAGACGTCGACCCGCTCGCCATCCCGGCTCTCCCCGCGGGCGGCAGCTGAGTCCTGGAAGAGCTGGAAGCCCTGGTTGCGGACCCGGTCCATGATCGATGGGCTCATTGCGTCGGCAAACGCCGCGATCTGCCCGAAGGGCGGGCTCACGCGGCGCGGCCGTCGGGCGATGGCCTCGCAGAGCACGTCGGCCGCCTCATCAGGATTGAGCACCGGGAAGCGCTGGTAGATCGTCGTGGCCTCGATCATCGGCGTGCGCACGAGCGACATGTGCACAGTGCAGAAGCGGACGTCCTCGGAATGCGTCTCGGCCTGCCAGGCGTCGCAGAGGATGTCCAGCGCAGCCTTGGAGGCGATGTAGGCGCCGAAGCGCGGCACCCGCGTTAGGACCCCGATCGAGGAGACGTTGACGATCGTCCCGAAGCCCCGCTCACGCATGCCGGGCAGCAGCGAGAGCATCAGGCGGACGGGGGCGAAGTAGTTGAGCTGCATGGTCCGCTGGTAGTCGTGCATCCGCTCGTAGGACAGCTCCAGTGAGCGCCGGATCGACTTGCCGGCGTTGTTGACCAGGAT
>DAIQND010000216.1:0-2490 GCA_036788555.1 Solirubrobacteraceae bacterium
GTTGGCGGGGCGGATCGCCGGGGCGGTTGGCGGATGGCTCGGGGCGGTTTGGCGGCCATGCGCCGCGGATCGACGGCGGGAACGCCGCGGGCCGGGACCGCTCTCCGCCGGCGGAGATGCCGTCCGAACGCCGACGTACGCTGCCGCCGTGGTCGTCTTGGAGTTCTGTGACTGCGTGTACGAGCTCACTGAGAACCAGGCCACCTTCCTCGCCGAGACGCTGCGCAATTACGCCAAGGGGAAGTGCCCGGCGGCGGTCAGGGAGGCGACGGACCTGGGCGGGAACCCCAACTGGACCGACGGAGCGCTGGCCGTGGCCGACTTCCTCGAGGAGCAGCTAGTCGGCAATCTCACGGGGCCGCTTCCGCTTGAGGGCAAGGCGGCCGAAGCAACATTCTGGACGCTGCGGCTGATGCGGGGTCTCGGTCGCTCGAACGCGCTGACCGACGCGGCAGCGCTGCGGGACGCGCTCGGGTCGCTGTTTATCGCGCCGGAGCCGAGCAAGCCCCTGTAGCGGCGGGAGCCGGTCCCGGCGACCGCTACGCCTGCGGCGCCAAGTCGAGGTCCTCCGTCTCGAACACCACGTCGAGCTCGGTGAGGATCACGCGGCGGGGCCCGGCCTCAACCCGGCCCGCCAGCCGCGCGGTCAACCCCAGCGCGGCGGCTTGGGCAATGACGCCGGCGCCGGCTCCGGAGCCGCAGTAGACGGCAAATCCGCAGCCCATGTTCAACGTCGAATAGGCGGCGGCAGGATCCATGCCCGTCTGCTCGACGAGAAAAGCCAGCACCTCGGGCACGGGGGGTAGCGAATCAATGCGGTAGGTGAACTCGCGTCGGGGGCGCATCAGCTTCAAGAGCCCGTGGCCGGTGATGTGGCTGAGGTAGTGGACCGGCACCCCGCCGCCGAGCATCGCGTCGACCAGCTTTACGTAGATCAGGCTGGGGTCAAGCAGGGCTTCCCCCAAGACCCGGCCGCTCGGCAGTGGCGTCCCGTATCCGTCCGGCAGCTCCCCCGCGACCATTCGACCCAGTGAGGCGCCATTGGCGTGCAAGCCGCTGCTCGCGACGAGGACGATCTCGTCTCCCGCGCTCAACTCAGCACCGAGGATCGGCTGGCGACCATCGGGAACCCGGCCTACCGAGCTCCCTGCCAGTTCGATGTCATCGTGCGCCAGGAGGTCCGCGAGCGAGGGCGATTCCCCGCCTCCCCATGCGGCTCCGGCATCGACGCAGGCTTGGCGCCACCCGTCGAGCAACGCCGCCTGACGGCGCTCGTCGCGGTACCAGTCTGAGGACCCGGTGGCGAAGTAGGCGTTCACGACCAGCGGTAGGGCACCTACGCAGCACAGGTCGTTGACGATCGCGGCGACGGTGTCGTAGGCCACGTGTGCGAAGCCGCGCGCGCCGAGCCGTTCCTCCATCTCTCGCGCGATGATCGACTTCGTCCCCAGCGTCTCCAGCACGAGCGCGAGCGTCTGCCCCGCGACCTCGAACACAAACGCCGGCTCACCCCGTGACTCGTCGAGGGCCCGCCCGCCGCGCGCCTCCAGCAGTGCCGAGGTGGCGAGCGCCTCAGTCAGGGCGCTGCGCTTACCGGCGTCGAGCGCGTCGTAGTCGACGCCGGCCGAGCTGTAGGCCGACCGCTGTCCGTCGGGGGGCCGCGTCATCTCGAGCGCCCGCCCATCGACGGCTAGTCCCCAGCGGGTTCGCCGCCCGATTCTGTCTGGCTGGACGCCGGGCCTCCGTGGCCGGAGGCACCAGCCGCGACCACCACCGGTGGTGGCGACGACGGCGCTGGGGGAGTTCCCGGGGTCACCTTGATCACCCGAAAGCGCAGGACCCCGTCCGTGATCCTGAGGGTGTGGGAGAGCTCCTCGATCAGGGTCGGCGGCGAGCGGAACTGGAGCAGGTGGTACTCGGCATCGGGCTGATGGCGGATCTCGTAGGCGAGCGGCCGCTGGCCCCAGTCGTCGTCACGCTCGATCGAGCCACCGGCGGAGGAGATAGCCGACTCCACATCAGAGAGGATCTTGGTTCGCTGCTCCTCCTCGGTGTTGGTGGAGAGCAGCAGCATCAGGTCGTAGATCAGCGGTTCCTTGGCCATGGGAACGGTCGAGGATAGCGTTCGCTTGATTATGAGCGCCCCGCAGGAGCTTCCGATTGTCAAAGCCGCCGACCAGCGCGCGTGGCGGCGGTGGCTCGAGACAAACCACGCCACAGTCCCTGGGATCTGGCTGAAGTTCGCCAAGAAGGGATCGCCGACCTCCAGCGTGAGCTATGCCGAGGCGATCGAGGAGGCGCTCTGCTACGGCTGGATCGACGGTCAGGTGCGCCGTCATGACGAGCACTTCTACCTGCAGCGCTTCACCCCGCGGCGCCCCAAGAGCAGGTGGTCGCAGATCAACCGCGAGAAGGCGACGCGGCTGATCGACGAGGGGCGGATGCGACCGGCCGGGCTGGCACAGATCGCGGCGGCGAAGGCGGACGGAC